>NZ_NFUX01000027.1:0-76713 GCF_002264385.1 Paenibacillus sp. VTT E-133280 | reverse complement strand
GAAGCTTCTCAATTCACGCTGTTTTTAGTTGCACCGCATTAGCTAAGGCGAAGGTCAGCAGCATGTTTGCCTGCTGTATACCCAGTAGAGAATGCGGCTGTTATATTGTAGCCACCAGTGTAGCCATGGATATCGAGTACCTCTCCACAGAAGAATAACCCTTGCATAAGCTTCGATTCCATTCTTTTGGGATCGATCTCTTTCAGATTTACGCCGCCGCCTGTAACAAAGGCTTCGGATAGGGAACGGGTACCATGAACATTAACGGGCATCCTTTTCAAGATGCCTGCTAGCGCAAGCAATCCATTCTTGGATACATGATGCCCCGTAATATCTCCATCCAGGTCAGCTTTAGCTAACAAGAGGGGAATGAGACGTTCTGGCAGCAGCCCCTTTAGTGAATTGCGGATCGCTTTCTTCGGCTCCTGGTCCAGCTTGTCTTGCAGCAATGATTCCACTTCTTGCAAGTTCAGATCAGGGAAGAGATCGATGGACATCTCAACAGTGTCAGTCCCTGATTTACGCTGGACCTGTCTCAGAAATTGGCTGCAGCGCAGTGCAATTGGCCCGGATAATCCAAAATGGGTGAATATCATATCTCCGCGATGAGAAATGACCTTCTTTCCTTTTTGATTCCAGACAGTTAGTGCCACATCGCGTAGCGACAATCCTTGCAGCTCACCGGATTTAATCCACGCTTCCCGTGAAATAATCGGTACCTCTGTCGGAAATAGCTCAGTAATGGTGTGGCCTGCGGCTTCAGCCCATGGGTACCCATCTCCTGTAGAGCCAGTCTGAGGAACGGACTTTCCTCCGGTGGCGATGATTACGGCAGCACTGGAAATCGTTTTGCCGGAGCCCAGCTGAACACCCTTAACAGCCCCTTCTTCATATATTACATGTGAGACAGGACTATCTGTCATAATCTGCACACCTAGACTCCGTACTTGGTTGATTAAGGCGGAGACAACGCTGGAGGCTTTATCGGAGACGGGAAACATCCGTCCGTTGTCTTCTTCTTTTAATGCAATACCTAAGCCTTCAAAAAAGGCAATGATATCTTGATTATTAAAATGGTCGAAGGCGCTATACAAAAACCGCCCGTTTCCCGGGATATAGGAGATTAACTCATCTCTCTCCTTGACGTTCGTTACATTGCAGCGTCCGCCACCAGATATCCCGAGCTTTCGTCCTAGCTTAGCTCCCTTATCGATCAGTAGCACGGATGCCCCGTGTTCTGCTGCGGCTACACTTGCCATTAATCCCGAAGGGCCGCCACCTATGACGATCACATCGAAGTTGCTCATGAAATTTTACTCCTTTACATGTTAAGACACGGGTGTTACTTCGTGTTTTCCTAACGGAATCATACCATTCTGACTCTCATGTAACCAGTCTTGTCCATCCACTTAGTGATAATTCGTTGTCAGAAGAGTGATCCTGTGCTTTAATCTAGACATGTAGGGCAATTTGTCCATTTTGGGGTGTGATTGTAATTATTGGCGCAATTAAGGATATATTATTGCAAATATCGGCAGCATGCTCCTTTCTTTTTCTGATTCAGTGGTGGGTGGACCGGGGGCTTGTGGCTCGAAAAAAGGGTAGTTTCCCGGATAATCAAACTTTTTTGGTTTTGGCGTGTACGTTAAGCCTTATTCTATGCTCACTTCTTTCGACGACTTTATTCGGTATTGCTTATTTGAATTTAGGAATGATCCCTGCTTATATCGGTATTTTATATGGAACTGTACGTTCAGGGATTCTGTTGTCCATCTGTTTGCTTGTCTGCAATATAATCATTGCAGAGCCAACCGGAATAAGTAATATGATATTAAATTCAGGAATATTATTATATCCGTTGCTATTTGGGCTGGCTAAGCCTTTTAAGAAAGGCACAGTGGTAGAGAAGATAGGAATGTTATGGATGGTTCTTTGTCCGAACATGTTGTTCATTGCACTTGTACCTATTATAGGTGGGGAAAATATATATGAAGCCCATTCTGGCGAGTCGTTTTTGATTACTGTGTATCTTTTTTTCACGATCGCGCTAGGTGGTATTTTTGTTTATTTTGTTGAAATGGTCTGGAGTAGTTGGCGGGCTAAAGTACATATGGAAAGTATAAGTGATAATTTCCAGTGGGAGTCTGAGAAGCTGCAGCAGATTACAAATGTAGTACCTCTCAGTATTATGTCTCTGGATGATCACGGAGTTGTGACCGACCTTAATGATTGTATGTTGGGAATGGCACGAATTCATTATCCCAATTTGAGAAGGGAAGATATTATTGGCAAGCCGGTTAGGGAGTTTTTTAATGGTTCAGCGGATGCTGATGCATATATGCGGGTACGGGATAACATTCAGCATAAACGGCGTTCCCATGAGCGAATGATTCATGGAACGCGGATCTATCAAATTTATTCAGCGCCACTAATGCATAAGAACTCAGGATTAACGAGTGGAGTGGTACTCATTGCACAGGATATTACGGATGAAGTGAAACTCCGTTCTGAGCTTGACCATGTGGAACGTTTGAGCTTAGTAGGGCAGATGGCTGCCGGAATTACCCATGAGATTCGTAATCCTATGGCGGTAGTTCGTGGATTCTTGCAGCTGATGAGAGAAAAGAGTTCGGATGATTTGGATTCTTATTATCAGATCGTGCTCGAGGAACTGGATCGGGCGAATAGCATTATTAACGATTTCCTATCGCTGGCGCAGAGCCGGATATCCGATAAGGAGAAGGTGCTTTTACACCGAGTTATAGAAGAAGTCAGTCCGCTGCTATGGGCGGATGCTAATCTTCGTGGTCAAAGTGTTGAGTTAAAGCTGAACGCATCCATCCATGAATTGGAGTTAAACGTTCGGGAAATAAAGCAGCTTATCCTTAATTTAGGCCGCAACGGTATGGAGGCTATGGGATCCAAGGGGATTCTGACACTGGAAACACACAGTAATCAGGATCAAGTGGAGCTGATTGTAAGGGATAGAGGAATAGGTATGTCGGAAAGTCAACGAGAGAAGTTGTTTTCCCCTTTTTTCACAACAAAAAGGGAGGGAACGGGTCTAGGGTTATCCTTGTGTCTCAGTATTGTGGAACGGCATAACGGTAAAATAACTGTAGATTCTGTAGAAGGGGAGGGTACAGTATTTACCATCTCCTTCCCTTTAGCGAAGGAAGAATATAGCGAAGCCATGCTTGCGGATTGAATCAGGTTACTGCAGCATCTCTTGCTTTCACAGAGTATGAATGTATAATAAAGTTAGTAAGTACTGCTGTAATGTTATCTGACAAAACAGTAATTAGTGAAGGAGAGTGCAGAGAAATGTCCATGTCTTTTAATCAATATATGAGAGATTCGATTCAGCCTATGCGTGATGACCTTACAAGCATTGGGTTTCAGGAGCTTATGACTCCAGAAGAGGTGGAAGCCACTCTTCCTACCGCAAAAGGTACGGCGCTTGTAGTCGTGAATTCGGTCTGTGGTTGTGCTGCTGGACAATGCCGTCCTGGTGTAGCTCAGGCATTGCAAAATGAGATCGCTCCGGATCACTTGTTCACAGTGTTTGCAGGTCAAGAGAAAGAAGCTACTGCTAAAGCGCGTGAATATTTTGCTCCTTATCCGCCATCTTCCCCTTCCATCGCATTGATGAAGGATGGAGAGCTCGTTCATTTTATTGAACGCCATAGTGTTGAGAATCGTTCAGCTGCTGAAATTGCTGCTGAGTTGAAAGAAGTTTTCGATCGTTTTTGCAAGTAAAAAAGTTATTCCATATAATCTCGCAATAGTCGGTAATTCGGCTGTTGCGGGATTTTTCAAAATATAAGAGCGATAATGGGATAGAATATACTTAGAAGCACAGAGCTTCACTTGGTATGGATATTTTGATGGATATGGAACCATTTCTGATGGAACGGGGTGTGGTTTGTGAGTTTACAGGAAGAAATTATTGCTGATCTTGGTGTGAAGCCAACGATTGATGTAGAAGATGAGGTACGCAAACGGGTTGATTTCTTAAAGTCGTACGTGCTGAAGGCAGGGGCCAAAGGATTATTGATCGCCATTAGCGGCGGGGTGGACAGCGCGGTAGCTGCAGGTCTATGTAAGCTGGCTACGGACGAGCTGTCGGCTCAAGAAGGCACAGAGTATATTACGCTTGGCGTCTACCAGCCATATGGTGTTCAAGAGGATATCCAGCACAGTTATGATGTCGCTAAAGCCTTTAATCTGACCCATACCGTGGAGACAAACATTGAGGAAGCTGTAAATGAGATTGCGCTTGAAGTTGAGCATAGCCTGAAGTCCTTGGGGCAACATCGTCATATGACCCATCAAGGCAAGGGTAATGTTAAAGCGAGAACACGTATGGTTATGCAATATGCGCTCTCTTTTGAGAACAATCTGATTGTAGTAGGAACGGATCATGCTTCAGAAGCCATTACGGGTTTCTACACCAAGTGGGGGGATGGCGCTGTAGATATTACACCTCTATCCACACTTAATAAACGTCAGGTTCGTCAATTAGCTGCTCATATTGGTGTGCCTGCGGATATTGTTACTAAAGCACCTACGGCAGGCTTATGGCCGGGGCAGACGGATGAAACCGAGCTGGGCATTACTTATGACGATAATAGTGATTATTTGGAAGGCAAGCAGGTTAAGCCTGAGGTAGCTGAGAAACTCGAGAATTATTACCGGAGAACGGCGCATAAGCGCAATGTCATTCCTGGAATTTAGAATAGGTAGCAGTAGAAACCGCCACGGATCTGCGTTGTAGCAGCTCACGTGGCGGTTTTTATCATATCAGAAAGTATATATTTGGGGCCCCAAAAAAAGTATCTGAGTATTCATCAAAGCAAAGCTTCACTCTGTGGGGATATTTTATGAGATGGATAAGCTACAAGAATCTTAGTTAGCCAGCGTTTGATCGATAAAATCAGTGGTCGAAGCAATCGCAAGCTCCAATTGTGGGGTAGTGCCGGCAAAAGGATGCACAGTACCGAAGGTATGATTACCCTCAGGAATATGAACCCAGTTAATATCGGGTCGGAGTTCAGTGAGCTGCTCAGATCCTTGCCGGAGGTGCACTCCATCCAGACTGCCTTGAATAAGAACAACTGGGAAGGACGCTGTCTTCATGCGTTCAAGGATGTTATAACGTTCTTGTTGGTTCTCCATATCTTCTAAAATAACAGCATCCAGCGGCATTTGTTGGCCCGTGCGTGCATTAAGGACGTGGGTTCGTCCTGTTTGCTTCATCTCCTGCTTTTGTTCTTCCGTCAACAAATCGAGCTTCGTAACCCCGTTCCAGGAAATGACCCCGCTAACTTCATTGGGATGGTCAAGCGTGTAGACCAGACAAATTCCCCCTCCAAGACTATGCCCGAGAAGGAATAAGGGCAAGCTGCCAAATTTCGGGTGCTGGCTAAGGTAGGACAACAGTATTTCCATATCCTTCAGCTCGCGACGAAAGGTGTTGCGGGCGAATTTCTCAAGCTCGGTAAAATGCAGCAGATCCTCTCCGATTCCGGCATGTGAGAAGTTGAAGGTGATCACTTCATGATCTTGGCTGAGAGTAGTGGCTATGTAAGGAAACATCCCCCAATCTTTGAAGCCCTTGTAGCCGTGTGCAATAACGATAAGGCTCTTAGGTGCTTCTTGGGCAGGAAAGTGTGAGCAGCGGAGAACAGCGTCTTCACCAGCGGGTATTTCGAAATTACGATGCTGCATAGGGTAATCCCCTCTCTCTATATATAAATGAAGTAAATCAGCAAGTCCATCACGAAGGCATCTAGATAGACTTCCAAAGCATTTTCTTTTAAGATAGCAGAAAGAATCTTATAGGACTATAATTAAAAATTGAAATGAAAGACCTGTATAATGATCATACCATTATTGAAGTAGTATAGGATACACGTCCATAAGGAGCGTGAAATTTTGATTTACGGAATCGGACATGATGTGTTAGAAATTGAGCGAATCTCTGAGGTAATGCTTAGGGGACAGGGGAAAAAATTTAACCAGCGCATCCTAACGGAGCAAGAGTACCAGCTTGCTGAGCAACGAGGTGGAAGGTTGGCTGAGTTCGTAGCCGGGCGTTTTGCTGCCAAGGAAGCCGTTGTGAAGGCTTTAGGCTGTGGCATTGGTAATGTGGTTGGTTTTCAGGATATTGAGATATTACCTGACCATAAAGGTAAGCCGGAAGTAACCTTATCATGCGAAGCCTGGAGCAGACTAGATCTACCTGAAGGACAGAAGTATATCATTCATCTTACGATAACACATGGCCGTGATTTGGCTTCAGCTTTTGCGGTGGTGGAGGAGCTAGGTTCATGAATTGAACCGTGATTATAGAAGGGCAAGGAGAGTTACAATGAAACAACAAGAACGACAGGTTTTGCAGGAACGAGAAGAAGCACGAGAAGGACAAGATTTGCTAGAGCGAGATGAACGACAAAAACAGGTGGATTTAAAAGAAGGACAAGATAAACAAGATCAGGAGCTGCGGGAGGCCAAGCAATATTTCAGTTATCATTTGCTGGAGTGGTATCAAGGGCAGAAGCGGGATTTGCCTTGGCGCAGGCATCGCAATCCTTATTATATTTGGATTTCTGAAATTATGCTGCAGCAGACAAGGGTAGACACGGTAATCCCTTATTTTAATCGTTTTATTGAACGTTTTCCGACGGTGGAGTCACTCGCTGATGCCCCTGAAGAAGACGTGCTTAAGTGTTGGGAAGGTTTAGGGTATTATTCCCGCGCACGTAATATACAGCATGCAGCAAAGCAGGTAAAGGAGCTTTATGGGGGACAGGTGCCGAATGATCGTGAGGCGGTGTTCAGCTTAAAGGGAGTGGGTCCTTACACAGCAGGGGCTATTCTCAGTATTGCGTTTAATCGGCCGGAGCCAGCGGTAGATGGTAATGTAATGCGGGTGTTGTCCCGATACTTCCTCATCGAGGATGATATCGCTAAGGGACCCACCCGCGTGAAAATGGAGCGCCTGGCGGCTGAGCTGATCCCAGAGGGGGAAGCTGCCTCCTTTAATCAGGCGCTTATGGAGCTCGGGGCGCTCGTATGCACCCCGAAATCACCGAGCTGCTTAACCTGCCCGGTGATGGAGCATTGCGCTGCGCGCCTGGCGGGCTGCGAGACTTCGCTGCCCGTCAAGACCAAGGCCAAGCCGCCGCGCCCAGAGGAGCGGCTGGCAGCCTTGATCGAGGGCCGCGGTGCCCACGCGGGCCAAGTGCTCATCCGGCAGCGGCCACAAAGCGGGCTGTTAGCCCGCATGTGGGAGCTGCCGCACTGGCAGGCGCCGCCAGCCGAAGGCGGCGCTAAGAGCGCGCGGCTGCCGGAGGCCACGGCGCGGGACCGGCTGCGCCGGTCACTGCGGCAGGCCGGGATCTCCGCCCGGCCTGAGGAGCACTGGATGGCTGCTGAGCATATCTTCAGCCATATCGTGTGGACCCTGCAGGTGTATCGCTGCAGGGAGGAGGACACCCTTCCGCTGCCAATAGCGGCAGAAGGATGGGCAGCCTACACCGCGGAAGCAGGCCTGTTCCCAGAGATGGACAGTAAGGTGCCCATCGAGAAATTTGAGGATGGCAATGCTAGTCCAGAGGATGGCGGAGCTGTTCGCTGGATCAGCCGTGAGGACATGGCTAATTATGCGTTTCCTAATGTCTTCTTGAAGCTGCTGAACCTTTATTTCGACGAGCAGGAAGAGCTGGCGAAGTCGGGGAAGTAGAGATTATCCGATGTGGCAAAAGAATGAGTTGTAAGAGAAACAGCAGATATATGAGAAGTGTCTGAAGTAAGTAAATTACGCGGAAGTGGATGAAGTAAGAAATGCATCCAAAGTCTCTGGAGTAGGAAATGTGTTAAATGCGTCGATTGTGCTGAGCGAGATGAATATGTAGATGTTTTAGATGTGTTAAATGCGTCGAATGTGCTGAGCGAGTCGAATGTGTAGATATTTAAGATGTGATGAATGCGTCGATTGTGCTGTGTGAGTTGATGCAGTTTGATGTGTTAAATGCATCGATACAGTTAAATGTGTTGTATATATATGTTGTGCGTGAAGAGAGAGTGGCGTACGCATCTAAACATGATCACTTACCTCATCCCTGTGGTCAGTTTAAAGGGAATTCCTCCCTATAAACTGACCACGGGGATCTGTATTTGATCTTTTTAGGGAAAAACTCCCTTTAATTTGGGTGAATACCTGAATTATGCTCCAATATGGATGATTTAGAGGGAGGATTTCCCTAATTACTCGTATTTAAGTGTTTATGAGCAGAATTAGAGGGAGTTATTCCCTAATTAGAAGCAGAATGCCTCATTTAGGCGTCTTTTCAACAGCGGTACGATAAAGGGCAGTCTCGTTCCACACTCATTGATCTGCATTCAAGCGGAGTAAAAAAGTGATGTCCGAGGATAAAGATCTACCCTATTTGTTTCTAACAAACCCTGTTACTAACGAACCTTGTTTTTAACAAATCTGCTTCTAAACGAAATTAGTCTCAAACAAACTCTCTACACACCCCACCCAAATAAACGACCCAAACACAAAGAAGGTATCCCTGAGCCATAACAGCTCGGAGATACCTTCTTTGTTTATACTTAGTTAAACGGTAAATCCACAGCCTTGAAGGCTATGACTTTATCCGTAATTTAATTCCTTATTTCGCGCTTTCGTAACGTTTGCCAACTTCTTCCCAGTTTACTACGTTCCAGAACGCTTTGATGTAATCAGGGCGTTTGTTTTGGTAGTTCAGGTAGTAAGCGTGCTCCCATACATCCAGTCCGAGGATCGGAGTAGCGCCTTCGCTGATTGGGTTGTCTTGGTTAGGTGTGCTTGTTACTGCCAGTTTGCCATCTTTAACAACTAGCCAAGCCCAGCCACTGCCAAAACGAGTAGTTGCTGCTGCTGCAAAATCTTCTTTGAATTTTTCGAATCCTCCCAGCTCGCTGTCGATAGCTGCTGCAAGTGCGCCAGTTGGTGCGCCGCCGCCGTTTGGTCCGATAACTTCCCAGAAAAGGGTATGGTTAGCGTGTCCGCCACCATTGTTACGAACAGCAGTGCGGATAGCTTCTGGTACAGCGTTCAGGTCTGTAAGAAGTTCTTCGATGCTTTTGCTTTGCAATTCAGGTGCCTTTTCCAAAGCTGCGTTCAGATTAGTCACATATGTGTTATGGTGTCTATCATGGTGAATTTCCATCGTCAAAGCGTCGATGTGTGGTTCGAGTGCGTTGTTTGCATAAGGAAGTGCTGGTAATTGAAATGCCATGGAAAAATCCCTCCTGAGTATATTAGAATTTGTATAGATAAAGAACTTCGGCGGTTTATCGTCAAAATTCTTTATTGTTGATATGTACTATAGGGTATCTCCCAATAGGATACTTTAATTAAACAGTATCTGGATCAATAATGCAACACTAAACAAACATAAATGTTTATAAAGTATAATTGGAATGTAAACAGGAATATCAATTGTATTTAGAATGTTAAAAGAAAGAGCCTTCACCCTATAGACATATATCAATATAATTACCCTTATAATGAAACAATGAATCCTAGTCAAAATGTAAACGCTTGATATTAAGCGCTTTCAAAAGAAAAATGATGATATCACGAGAAAAGTGTGCTTTAATAGATTTAAAAGCAGGTATTCCTCGGTATTTGATGCTTTTTTTTATTTTCTCAATGTTAAGGGAACCCCTTCTTTTTGTTAAATTCATAAGCCATAGACAAGGGAGATTTTAAAGAATGCACGTTCGTTCCTTTCAATTAAGCGACGTTAGCCCTGTGACTGATTTGCTGCAAACAGCATTATCGGAAGAATGTTTCGAGAACACTATCGAGCCTTTCTCCAGGCAGCTTTCATGGGATTCAGATCTCATTGTAGTTGCGGAAGATGAAGAAGAAATTGTTGGAGCACTGATTGGTACGATTGAGAAAAACCACGGTTGTTATTTCCGGATTGCAGTACATCCTGATTATCGCCGCAGAGGAGTCGGTAGAAGTCTGGTATCGGCTATGGAATCCAGGTTTCAAGCTCGTAAGGTTAGTGGTATCTACGTAGCTGTCGATGAGCATAATTCTTTTGCCTTGCCATTGTATGAAGCTATGGGATATAGCGAGAATCAAATTTTCAAATCTGTCCGGAAGCTGAGCATTGTTGGGTAATTTCGGTCACTCAGATGCGTAAGCGGAAACATTTACTAAATAAAGAACTATAGTTGATGATATAGTCTGTTTCATTCATACTCAAGCGTATTTTCCAGAAGTCCATTACTAATGGCTGGGAGATATGCTTTTTTATTGTTATAATATCTGCAAGTATAGACATCAATAATTGAGAATAAGAGGTGACATATTGAGTCAGGAGTCCCAAGTAGAGTTCATGCGTAATCGGAAGCAAAGACATAGATCCTCCAGATCAAAGAAAGGCTTTGGAGATCGTTTGGCCGCGGAACTGAAGGAATGGTTGCTTACAGCGGTAGTTGTCTTTGCGGTAATGTCGGTTCTTAATATTTTTGTGTTCAATATATCAACGGTCAAAGGTCAGTCTATGCAGCCAACGCTTGTGGAAGGTGAGAGGCTCTTTATTAATAAGCTTTCATTGATGTTTGTAAACCCAAAACACGGGGATGTCGTCATTCTTCATGATCCTAGTACGGGGCCTAGTCGAAAGGATTTTTTAGTGAAACGTGTCATTGGCATACCTGGAGATATCATAGAAGTGAAGGATCACCAGTTATATGTGAATGGGAAAATAGTGAATGAGCCGTATATAGATACCGAGATTGAAGACCCGGATTTCGCGGCGTTAACGGTGGAGAGCGGAAATTATTTTGTCATGGGAGATAACCGTCATGCTTCAGCAAGCAAAGATAGCCGTTATTTCGGCTCGATCCCTCAGGACATGATTGTAGGCAGAGCGGATTATATCTGGTGGCCGTTGTCTAAACTGAAAGGATTATAAGAAAGATTATTAACGATATGAAAAGGAGAAGGCGGAAATGAACAATACTTTTCAGTCACCGTACGCACCCCCGCCTTCCAAGTGGGCAGAGCTTAAAGCGGAAATTCAGGAGGCTGCGACGTCACTCGGTATTGATGATATCGGGTTTACTACAGCAGAGCCTTTTTTATATTTAAAAAATATTCTGCAAGACCATCGGGACAAAGGTTATGAATCGGGTTTCGAGGAACCAGATTTGGATAAAAGGACGATTCCAGCACTGTCATCCGGGGACAAGCCTTTGTCAATTATTGCAATTGCAGTAGCGTACCCTTCCAAAATGGAGAATCCCCCGAAGTCTGAGCCAGGTGCGCGTAGAGGCATTCTCGCCCGAGCATCATGGGGCAGGGATTATCATCATGTGCTGAGGGAGGCCTTAAGTAAGTTAGAGGACTTTATTCATGAACGTGTGCCGGAGGCTGTGCTGGAAAGTATGGTCGATACCGGTGTGTTGGTAGATAGAGCAGTTGCGGAGAGAGCAGGAATAGGCTTCAGCGGCAAAAACTGTTCCATTATCTCGCCCAAATGGGGATCCTGGATTTATCTGGGGGAGATGGTTACGAACATTCCTTTTGCTCCGGATGAACCTGTTGAAGAAGGCTGTGGGGAATGTACCAAGTGCATTGATGCCTGTCCAACCGGCGCGCTGGTGGGTCCGGGTCAACTTAACGCGCAGGCTTGCATTTCTTTTTTGACGCAGACCAAAGGATTTCTGAGTGACGAATACATGACAAAGATTGGCAATCGTCTATACGGCTGTGATACCTGCCAGATTGTATGTCCCAAGAATCGAGGGAAGAACTGGAATCATCGCCCTCAGATGCTGCCTGATCCTGAGATCGTGAAGCCATTGTTAATGCCGATCCTGGATCTTAGCAATCGTGAATTCAAAGAGAAATTCGGAAATAGCTCTGCTGCCTGGAGAGGCAAAAAACCAATGCAACGAAATGCGATCATCGCTCTCGGTAATTTCAAGGAAGTAGAGGCTGTGCCTAAGCTAACAGAAATTGTTCTGAAAGAGCCGCGGCCTGAGATGCGAGGCACGGCTGCTTGGGCGCTGGGACGCATCGGTGGTGAGGAGGCTCTAGCTGCTGTTGAATCGGCTTTAGATCGCGAAGAGCATGACACGGTAAAAGAAATGCTGAGCCGGGCACAGGATGTGCTCCTTACTGCGAAGCAGGCACGAGAGGACAGTGATGTTAATGAAGGAAAAAGATCATAGACAGGTTGCATATTCCCAATTGCTGTCCAGTTCTCGAAATGCTATGATAGATTCGCGCGCCATATGGCGATGCAGACAATAGAGTGTAGAGGTGGGCTTTAGATGAATATCGCATTACCTATTATTACATTGGTCGTAGGTCTCATCGGTGGATTTTTTATCGGTGTGTATTATCTGCGCAGACAAATGACAACTATGCAGAATGATCCTGAAATGCTGCAAAAGGTTGCGAAACAAATGGGTTATAACCTGAATGGGAAACAAATGCAACGTGCCCAACAGATGATGAAGAATCAGAACCAGACAGGCGCCCGACCAGGAGCAGCTAAAGGGAATAAACGTAGAAGTAAGTAACCGGGTCCGGATAGAAATTATACGGGTGCGGAAGGGGGAGACATCATGGGGAACATCAATGAATACGTGAACGGTAAAGTATCAGAGAACCGTGAGCAAATCGAGTATCACGTTGAGAAAATATTAGAATTAATCGGTGAAGATACCGGCCGCGAGGGACTGCTTGAAACACCAGCACGTGTTACGCGGATGTACGAGGAGATATTCGGCGGTTATTCGATAGATCCCCGCGAGGCGCTCGGTGTTACTTTTGATGAGTCTCATGAAGAGCTAGTGATCGTGAAGGATATCGTCTATTACAGCCAATGTGAGCATCACATGGCTCCTTTCTTCGGTAAAGTGCATATTGGATACATTCCGAGCGGACGGATTGCTGGACTCAGCAAATTAGCCCGCCTAGTTGAAGCAGTGAGTCGGCGTTTGCAGGTTCAAGAGCGCATTACGACGCAAATTGCGGATATTATGACGGAGGTACTAAGCCCTCACGGCGTTATGGTCGTAGTGGAAGGTGAACATCTTTGTATGTGCGCACGTGGAGTGAAGAAGCCAGGAAGTAAGACGGTAACCATGTCTACTAGAGGGGTCTTCCGGGAGGATGCCGCCGCTCGTGCGGAGTTTCTGAGCTTGATTAAAGAATAGTATATAGAGGTGTCTATGCCTCGAAATTAGAAGGACCGATTATTCACTTTTTGTGAGTGATCGGTCCTTTTGGGTCAATATAAGCGAATAGAAGTGATGTCTTCTACGAAGTGAAAAGTGATCAGTAAGGCTTCCATGCCAGTTTACTGGCAGCGGCAAAACGCTCTGACACATATGGCCAGTTGACGACCTTCCACCAATCGTTAATATAATCCGCACGATTATTCTGATGTTTCAGATAGTAGGCATGTTCCCATACATCCAAGGCCAAGAGCGGAACAACGTCCCATTGCGATAAATTTTGGTGTTTTTCTGCAGTGAGAATTTCTAGTCTATGGCTGCGTGGGCTCCAGACGAGAATGGCCCATCCGCCACCTTCTACTTTATTCGCAGCTTCGGTGAACTGTTTCTTGAAGCTGTCATAGCTTCCAAAGCTTTGTTCTATAGCTTCTAATAAAGCACCTGTTGGGCGCCCCCCGCCTTGCGGAGACATCACGTTCCAAAAGATCGTGTGAAGATAGTGGCCTGCGCCATTAAAGGCTAATTCTCTCTCCCAATGTTTAACGAGATCGAAGTCACCGTTCTTACGGGAATCTGCTAATTTAACTTCAGCCTTGTTTAATCCATCTACATAACTTTGATGATGCTTATCGTGATGAATTCTCATCGTCTTTTCGTCAATATAAGGTTCTAGTGCATTATAGGCGTAAGGCAAGGGAGGTAGCGTATGGCCGCCAATGGGTACCGCGTCGTTTTTATCGCGGATATCAGGAACAGTATCAGTAAAAGTAGAGAATCCATCATTTCGCGTGATATCGTCTGTATCGATACTTACGACATAATCCTCTTTATAATCGCGCATGATTTGTGAAAGTTTTCCGGGCGAGCTGAGTGTCTGCAGTACGGCGAGAAAGTATTCTGATTCGCGAATAATATGCAGAATCACAGTAGTTGCAAGGGGGACAGCTTTGACCGCCGCGCTGCTCTCCATGATGGCAAAGAGCTGCCGGACGAACTCTTGGGATTGATTGCAGGAGATATGTAGCAGTTTTTCCGTTTCCGCAGTGAGTTCTGCCTGTGGTGGAGGAGAAGCGGAAAGGGCAGCATTCAATAGCTGCTGTGCCGCCTGCTCTGTTGCACCAAAAACAACGGCCCATTCATCGAGGAGTTTCACATAAGGATCCTCTAATTTAGGTACGATCGCTTTGATGACCTCAGTATGCTCTTTCTCTTGAGTTTTCCAAAATACGATTTCTTCCAGAATACGTACTGGCAGCATCGGCCCGTATACATATAGCATGCCAAGAAAACCTCCCGTGATATGTCTTTATCAGTCCATTATATGAACGGTCTTGGAAGGTTATGAAGAACATAAACTTAGAGTGACTCTTGGGCTTCTTTTTTTCCTGGGGATGAAAACAGCCTCTTCCTAGGATATATTTCTTTCTGTCCCTGGAAGAGGCTGTTCGTATGGTTATTAGCACTTAGTTAGTTACTTGCCATCGCTGGCTGATCGCCATTATTATTTTTGGCCAAATGGACATTCCCTAAGAAAGCGGAGACCCGCCGCAAATACTCACGGGGATGCTCGCGGAACAACAGCTCATGATGACTACCCTCGATGATCCAGGAATCAGAGAACGGATTGTTCTGATTTGCTGCTAGTTCTTCGGCAATAGGATAAGGGGCTTTATCGTCTTTGGTTCCATGCATGAATAGGATAGGGAAAGGATAATCTTTGGACTTAACCTTGGCATAAGGAATTTGATCTAGTCCCGTACCGTTCAGTACCGGGAACAGCATTTCCATGATCGCCAGGGAAGGTTGGCGCGGCAGATCGATATTCTGCTTGATATTATGATACAGCGTGTCTGGTTCTAACAAAAAGGTGCTGTCCAGAATCATCGCGTCGATGTCCTCAGATACTAATCCTGCCTGCAGTGCTGTGCCAGCACCCATGGAGAAGCCCCAAACAACTAGCTCTTTCGCCCCGCGTTCCTTTGCGAAATCAATGGCGCCTAGAAGCTGCTGGGATTCTTTTTTGCCGCCGGTTGCAATATCCTTATTACCTTGGGCAGCAAATCCGTAATCAAACATTACGACATTGAAATTCAGACTGTGTGCATAGTGCGCGAGATCGTACATAGGTACCCAAGACTCTTCGCGGTTGGCACCATAGCCATGACTGAACACGATAGTCTTAGTGGCATCCTTGGCTGGAATATACCAGCCGTTCATCATGCGACTGCCATCCTTAGCTGGGAAGGTTACATCCTCGTAGGCGAGGCCTTTGGCCATCATAGGATTGGAATACAGTGGCGCAACGGTTGGATTGGACAGCACCCAAGCGATGTAGCCATGAAGCGAGACAAAACAAAATGCTAAAAAGAAGAATATAGATAATAGCAATGCAACGATAATATGCTTAACACGGATCATCCGCAGCGATAGTCGTGATGAACTGCCCTGTTTAGGTAGTTTAGGACGACGGGAGACTGACGTGCCTGCTCGGCTGGTTGTCAGATCCATAAGGTCCCCTCCTAAGTATGATGTGAGTACTAGTGCCTAGGATATTTTGTCGAAAATGATACTAAAGCATTAGTATATTTAATATGTTTATCGTAAGTTGAAGCACTTACAAAGTCAATGAATTGGACCGTTTTGTAATGTAACTGTAAAGTGCGGACCAGTCTTTTTCGGCTCAGTGAATATACTGGACTTTCCGTAGAGTTTTGCACTAAGATAGAGTTAATTATAATGTAACCGCGTTTCATTTGATGAAACACGAGGGGGGATTACTGTGGAGGACCGAAAGCTAACGGTACGCGCGGTAGAACGTGCGCTCGACATATTACTTTGTTTTACGCAGGACAGTGATTTAGGGTTAACAGAGATCGCATCAAAGATTGACTTACATAAGAGTACAGTCCACAGATTGCTGGCAACACTCGAGGAAAAGGGCTTTCTTATTCGCAATCCGGCAACAGAAAAATACAGGCTGGGTATACGAATCTGGGAGTTGTCTACGCATCTGCCTGCTTTTGACGAGTCGGCAGCGGTATTGCTGCCATCTATGGAACGGCTGAGAGATCGACTCGGAGAGACGGTAAGTCTTTACTTACGGGATGGTATTGAACGCGTACGTATTCAGGCGGTACAGAGCCAGCAGGCGATTCGTAGAGTCGCACAGATCGGTGCGAGGCTGCCATTATCCGTAGGTGCGTCGAGTAAGGTGTTAGCGGCGTATGCACCGCCTGAGGTGTTGAGAGCGCTGCTGGAGAGTTCGGAGTGGCCGGATTACGTTGAGAAGAGTGTATACAAAGATCAGCTTAATGAGATCATCCGGTTAGGGTATGCTACTAGTTTCGAAGAACGTGAGTCTGGTGCGGCCGCTGTGGCTGTACCTGTCACAGGCCGTAGTGGAAATGTGATTGCGGCATTATCGCTGTCAGGGCCGGTCAGCCGCTTGTCTAGGGATACGTTAGTGGAGTATGCCGCCATCTTGAAGGAAGCAGCAAGTGAAATGGGTATGATGATTCCATAGGAAGAACAGGGTGGTCTCATAAAGTGTGTTTTTCGCTGAATGAGACAGACCGTTAAGAAGCAGAACAGCGATCTCTCCGTTATTGGAGGATCGCTGTTTGTTTTTTTGAGTAAGGGGGGCTTGATTTTGTCGAATAATGGGTACCTGACGACTAACCGAGCTCAGTGTTGCCTTTGGCAATCCACTGCTTACTATGCTGAGATGCTCGGAAGCGCGTAACGTCGTAATACCAGAGCTGGAACACTAGAGTAAAAACGCCGTAACCCGTTCTAGTTTACCAGTAATTTAGGTTGTTCTTCTGATATCTCCCGAGCCATCCGGACTCAGAAGACGCTAATCTACCCCTGAACCCCTAGACTCAGGGCAAGGGTCCAAGCAAACAAAGAAGCCCCAGCAGCCAACAATCGGCTACTGGGGCGCTCCAGCAACAAGGAACTGCCTCACAGCCACTCATGGACGCGAGACATTCCTTGTTAAACCTATTCTACCGATACAGCCGAAGAATCTGTGGCATCTGCCAGCATTTGACGAAGTACAGTTTGTAGAATACCACCATTGCGATAATAATCAATATCAACCGTGCTGTCGAGTCGTGCAGTAACAGGGAAGTCAAATTGAGTACCGTCTTCACGGGTAGCGGTAACAGTTAGATCTTGGCTTGGCGTCACCTCGTTATCGAGACCGGTAATGTTGAAGGTCTCGCGTCCGGTCAGTCCCAAGCTGCTCCAGCCGTGGCCTTCCTGGAATTGCAGTGGAAGCACACCCATACCAACCAGATTGCTGCGGTGAATCCGCTCAAAGCTCTCAGCAATAACAGCTTTAACACCTAACAGAAGTGTGCCCTTGGCAGCCCAGTCACGTGAGCTTCCTGTGCCGTATTCTTTACCGGCGATAACGATGAGATTCTGTCCAGCGTCCTGATACAGCATGGAAGCGTCATAGATGGACATGACTTCGTCACTTGGCAGGAAGGTTGTAACTCCGCCTTCTGTACCTGGAGCTACTGCGTTACGAATCCGGATATTAGCGAATGTACCACGCATCATGACTTCATGATTTCCGCGGCGTGAGCCGTAGGAGTTGAAGTCTGCACGTTCTACACCATGATCGCGTAAATATTCGCCGGCAGGACCAGAGGTAGAGATATTACCTGCAGGTGAGATATGGTCGGTTGTTACGGAATCAGCAAGCAACGCCAGAACGCGTGCATCCTTGATATCCTTGATGTCTCCCAGACCGTCTGCCAGATGCTCAAAAAATGGCGGATTCTGAATATACGTGGAGTTATCGTCCCACTCATACAGCTCGCCTTGTGGAACAGGGATAGAATTCCAACGTTCATTAGCAGTGAATACATTCTCGTATTTACGACGGAACATCTCCGGACTAAGGGAGAGACCAATGGCTTCACGAATTTCAGCAGTAGTTGGCCAAATATCCTTCAGGAATACTGGTTCACCTTGTGGATCAAATCCGAGCGGTTCAGTCTGCAAATCGATATTTACAGTGCCAGCCAGTGCGTAAGCAACTACGAGCGGCGGTGAAGCCAAATAGTTGGCTTTGACCTGAGCATGTACGCGGCCTTCAAAGTTACGGTTACCGGAGATTACAGCAGCTACGGTCATATCGTTATCAGTGATGGCTTGGCTAACCTCTTCAGGCAATGGACCGGAGTTACCGATACAAGTAGCACAGCCATATCCCGCCAAGTAGAAGCCCAGTGCTTCAAGTGGCTTCAGCAGGTCTGCTTTTTCCAAATACTCAGTAACTACCAATGATCCTGGAGTCAAGCTGCTCTTCACGTATGCTGGTTTGGTCAGACCACGTTCCACAGCTTTTTTCGCCAAAAGACCTGCACCAAGCATAACGCTAGGGTTGGAAGTATTCGTACAGCTTGTAATCGCTGCGATCACGACCGCGCCTGTGCTTAGCTTGCTTTTGGTGCCATTTTTATGTTCTATTTCTACGACTTGGGCGATTTTCTCATCGCTGAGACCGTAACCGCCTTTGTCTACAGGTGTACGGATAATTCCTTCGAAATTCTCTTTCATATGCGTAAGCTCGATCCGGTCTTGCGGACGTTTTGGTCCAGCTAAGCTTGGGACGACAGAAGCTAGGTCAAGTTCAATGAAATCGCTGAACTGAGGGTCTGGTGTATTCGAAGTACGGAACATGCCTTGTGCTTTGTAATAAGATTCAACGAGCTCGACCAGATCATCTGGACGACCTGTGCTGCGAAGATAAGCAAGTGTCTCTTCATCTACAGGGAAGAAACCGATCGTTGCTCCGTATTCCGGCGCCATGTTAGCAACCGTTGCCCGGTCAGCAAGACTGATGTTAGCAAGACCAGGACCGTAGAATTCGACGAATTTGCCGACTACGCCTTTTTTACGCAACATTTCAGTAACTGTCAGTGCCAAGTCTGTTGCTGTAGCCCCTTCGATAAGGCTGCCTGTAAGCTTGAAGCCCACTACATCTGGTGTAACAAAATAGAGCGGTTGTCCGAGCATACCTGCTTCAGCCTCAATACCACCTACACCCCAGCCTACAACACCAAGTCCATTGATCATAGTAGTGTGGGAGTCCGTTCCAACAAGGGAATCTGGATAAACGACAGTTTCACCATCGATAGTTTTAGTAGTGGCTACGGAAGCCAAATACTCCAAGTTCACCTGATGCACGATACCGGTAGCTGGAGGAACTGCGCGGAAGTTATTGAAAGCGGTCTGTGCCCAGCGAAGGAAACGGTAACGTTCCTCGTTACGCTCAAACTCCACGTTCATATTATATTCCAAAGCGTCTGCCGTACCGAAAGCATCAACCATAACAGAGTGGTCAATGACAAGGTCAACGGGAACGAGCGGGTTGATCTGTTTAGGATCTCCGCCGGCTTTCTTTACAGTATCACGCATAGCAGCCAGATCTACGACTACCGGAACACCGGTAAAGTCCTGAAGTACGATACGAGCAGGGATAAACGGAATTTCTTTATTGCGATCAATGTCGCCTGACCAATCAGCCAATTGTTTCACATGTTCTTCTGTAATCGCCCGTCCATCAAATTGACGAACAGCCGCCTCAAGTAATACTTTGATCGAGAAAGGAAGGGAAGAGATAGAGCCCAATCCTTGTTCCTCAAGGGAGTTAAGATCATAATAGCGATAAGATTTGCCACCTGATTCCAGGGTGCGGGCCAACGAGAAATGATCCTTGCTTGGCATATGTGCGCCTCCTTGTTTCATCTATTGAAACTCAATTTCACATTGCATGTTATTTAATTATAACGGTTACAAAGAGGGGAGTAAAGTTTTTTTTCCTATATATAAAGCCCGAATATCGCATCTCAGAAACCATTTAGAGTTACCTCTAAAACGTAAGCTATAAGTAAAGCATATGCCCTACCATGTAAATTGAAGCGATCTGTATAGCGGCCTGTTTCCTTTCATATACATAGAGCAGTAGTTAAAAGGGAATGAAGGGGTGCGAGTATAATGGAACAACAGTGGAAGCAGAGTCTATATGTATATGTAGATCAAGTGAATAAGGCCAGGGTGGAACCTAAGTCCTCATCGCAAACAGTTTCCGTATCCGTTAAAGATCCGCGTTTTCTGGTGGAGCAAGGGGAACGTTCACGCCGTATTGCTGAATGGTATACCGCTCGTGGGATCACTCCGCTGCGTGGGGAAACAGGTGTAAAGACTTTACGGACCGTCCGGCAGACTCCGACTGAGGTGGTAGCAGAGGTTACGCTGCATAGTGCACTCTATTATGAAAAAGGAGGCGTTAACCACCGCGAGGATAGGGTTGAGCTGGAGCGGTTGACCTTTGTGCGGGACGGAGGGGGTTGGGAAATTGCTGCTATAGAACGAACCATTCCCGAAAGGAATACAGTTCATAGAGCTGAGGCGGAGTTATCAGGCAGGTTGTCCAAATGGGGGGAAGCTTTGCCTGCTCCGCTGCCATCACAGCCCCTTCTAAACCGGAATATTCTTGGTGAGATCTCGGGCTCAAGAGAGGTTCGCTACAATCGTGAAGAAGCGGTGGCTTATGCCGACCGTTGGTGGAAAGACGGGAATCCGGAGTTCGAAACATTTGAGGTGGATTGTACGAATTATGTCTCCCAATGCCTCTTTGCAGGGGGCGCGCCTATCAACTATACTGGTAAAAGAGAAACGGGCTGGTGGTACAAAGGCTACCAAGGAAAACAAGAATGGTGGAGTTATAGCTGGGCTGTATCAGACAGTCTGCAGCACTATTTGAGCGTTAGCCGGAGCAATGGCTTGCGTGCGGAAGTCATGGAGCGGCCGGAGCAATTGATGCTGGGCGATATCATTCAATATGACTGGGATGGCAACGGGCAATATCAGCACAGCACGATCGTCACAGCCTTTGATGCTGGTGGCATGCCGCTTGTGAATGCACGTACCGTTAGCAGTCGTCATCGCTTCTGGGACTATCGTGATTCCTACGCATGGACGGATCAAACGAAATACCGTTTTTTTCATATTAACGACTATTTATAAGACAGAAAGAGGTTATAAAGGTATGGGGAACGCAAAACTAACCGTAGGGCTGGCGTACGGGGGCAAATCCGGAGAACATGAGGTATCGCTACAGACGGCTTTTGCCGTGATGAACTCATTTGATTACGATAAATATGAGATTATCCCTTTTTATATTTCAAAACAGGGCTTGTGGAAAGTCGGAGAGACGTTATCGGCACCTTACAGTGAGGTAGAGCAGCTTAAACTTTCAGATGCAACGGAAGATATGGGCACAGCTCTGAATGTAGTATTTAGTGGACTATCCGGTGGGGAAAATGCGGTGGACGTCATGTTCCCACTATTGCACGGCACGTATGGCGAGGACGGCACGATTCAAGGGTTGTTCGAAATGGCGAATATTCCTTACATTGGGGCTGGTGTTCTTGCCTCTTCGGCAGGGATGGATAAGGTTGTTATGAAGAAGCTATTCGCTGATGCAGGTCTGGATCAGTGTGAATATTGTTATTTTAACATCAGCGCTTGGAAAAGAAAAAGTCATGAGTTGATTGTGGGTGTAGAGGATAAACTGGGATATCCAGTATTCGTAAAGCCTGCTAATCTGGGCTCAAGTGTAGGTATTTCTAAGGCTTCTGATAAGGAAAGTCTTGTAAAAGCTATAGACTTCGCCTTCCGTTATGACACCAAAGTCATTATTGAGGAATTCGTGGATGCTCGTGAGGTAGAGGTCGGTGTGCTCGGAAATGATGAGCCAGAGGCCTCTGTTCCGGGTGAAATCGTTTCTTCTGGAGAATATTATGACTACGCAGCTAAATATACGGACGGCAAATCGCAAATGATGATTCCTGCGCCAGTAGATTCTGAAGTTGCCGATCATTTGCGGGAGTCCGCGATAACCGCTTTTCGAGCGATTGAGGGTAGCGGGATTACCCGGGCGGACTTCTTCCTGCGGAGATCGGATGGTAAAATTCTAATAAACGAAGTGAATACGATGCCCGGCTTCACGCCTTACAGCATGTATCCATTATTGTGGCGTGAGACAGGTGTGTCCTATAGAGCTCTGCTAGACCGTATGATTGAGTTAGCTTTAGAGCGCTATAATTTCAAACAAGGTCTTAAGTATGACAATGAGTAATTGAAGCTACCAGCGGGTTTATAGCGACTAGAAAGGGGCGAAAAAATATGGGTTTTCAAACTGAATTCAATTCCGTCTGTAAGTTCAAAAATGAACAAGAGCTGTACGAGCTGCTGGAGTACGGGCGTACCAAAATGGTGAAGCAGGGCTTTCGCGTATATCCGACAGGTCAGAAGGTGATTGCCTACACGCCTGAGAATGTAGCTGTAGCGATTGTCAAAATCTCTGCTTCGATTGCAGAGATTAATTTTCAGGGGCATGAGGTTACAGCGGTCGAAATGGAACTCGTGCGTAAACTGAATGAAGAAGAATCCAAAGTACAGACTGCACTAGCAGATGAAATGTTTTTTGGATCGCAGGGATGATAGTCCGATTTGGATATGTAGCGATGTCCACCGTTATTAAAGACTGCTCTCCATCCAAAACCATGACGATGGCCTCCTTCAAGAAGCTGGATGACCGTGAAGCGGCACTTCGTCGTCTGGAGAACCTCGCTCGGATGAATCTGCATAATACACTGCGACTAATGAAGCATAATGTGGGTTCGGACATCTTCGTGTATCGTCTCACTTCTAAGCTGATTCCTCTAGCGACGCATCCTGATTTACAGGATTGGAATCCGTTTGCTGCGCTCGCTGAGGAATTCGCGGAAGTGGGGCAATATGTGAAAAAGCATGGGATGCGGGTGTCTTTTCATCCAGATCACTTTACAGTGCTTAGTACACCCCGTCCTGAGGTGCTAGTAAGTTCCATCCGGGATTTGCAGCACCACACGGACATGCTGAATGCCATGGGTCTTCCTGCCATGGCGAAGAACAATATTCATATCGGCGGAGCCTACGGGGACAAGCCGGTGGCAGCCAAGCGGTTCGAGGAGCATTTCCGCGAGCTACCAGCAGCGCTGCAGGCGCGAATTACGCTGGAGAATGATGATAAGACCTTCACAGCCCCGGAGACACTGGCAGTCTGCCAGAATGTAGGTCTGCCGATGGTGCTGGATATTCACCATCAATGGGTGAATAATGAAGGAGAGCTCCCTTGGGAGCTGTGGCCTGACATTCAGCAGACATGGCGGAGTGAGCTTGCGCAGAAGGATGTTCCATCGGGAGAGCTTTTGCCGCCTAAGATTCATGTATCTAGTCCGCGCAGTCCGTCTGATCCACGCAGCCATGCAGATGGTGTGGAGCCTGCGCCATTGGTAGCTTTTTTAAAGCGAATAGCTGCAGATACCCCTGCTCTCGATGTTATGATTGAGGCAAAACTAAAAGATGGTGCGTTATTTGGATTGATGGAAGCAATGAAGGAGCTGGCTGATGCCGGTAACGGAATTTCCGTATTAAATGGGGCAAGTGTGAATATTGAACCTTAAACAATGAAAATAAGGCGATAGGTCCCGAATACGGGCCCTATCATGACTTGATATGTAACTTGAAATAGGGTACGTTGAATGAAACTTTATTACGATTAGATTAACATTCAAGGGATCATAGAAATGGGTATCCCTATGGCGGAACTTTGAGAACGTTTTGGCGTATTGAACGGTATTGTGAATAGGATTGCTAAAAATTTCATGCCAATGGCGATTATGTTCAAGGAAGCGGAGTGAAGATATGAGTCCTATAAAACCAGAGGGTAAGACCGAACGTGAACCCTATGTAGTAACGAGCAAGGGACATACGGCGGTAGCCATTAATGCTGCTGCCAAAGCAGGAGAGTGGATAAAGAGCAGACAGGGTCTGGTGAATGAACTTAGTACGAAAACATCGGCTCAGGATCTTGTTACGGAAGTAGATAAAGGCGTTGAACAGATGATCCGCCGATTGATTCTGACACATTATCCAGATCATGCGATCCTTGGTGAGGAAGGCGTATCCCCGGGAGCAGCAGCAGCGACGGCTGCATTGGAAGAAGCTCGTGAGCATGAATATCTGTGGATTGTAGATCCTGTAGATGGTACGACTAATTTTGTACACGGATTTCCGTTTTACTGTGTCTCCATTGCTTTGGTGATTCGTGGAGAATTATCGGTTGGTGTAATTTACGATCCGATTCGTGATGAAATGTTCGTTGCTGAAAAAGGTAAGGGAGCCTACATGCATGGTGTTCCTACCTCAGTATCTACAGAGAACGTTTTTGGAGATAGCTTGATTGCTATGGGCTTTCCGCCGGACCGTGAATTTGCGCAGCCTGTCAATATGGCAGGACTACAGAGCATTCTTCCGCAGATTCGTGGTATTCGCGCAGGAGGTTCAGCTGCTCTACACTTGGCTTATGTGGCGGCAGGTCGGGTAGATGGATACTGGGAAGTAGGCTTAAGCCCCTGGGATTGTGCAGCAGGAGTACTTCTAGTGCTGGAATCAGGGGGCAGAATTACGGATACGCTTGGGCGTCCATATGATATTGGCACTCGTCATATAGTTGCAAGTAATGGTCATATTCACGAATATTTGGTTTCGTCACTGAAGAATGCTGAAGCAACAGGATATAAGCTTTAGGGAGGACGATGCATCATGAGCGAGAAGGATGATCTTGAACGCAAGCTAAGCGAAATGTTGGTTGATGGAGAGATGGAACAGGGTGACCGTATAGCTAAAGAAATCCGTGAGATCTCTCCGAAGTATGAGATTCGTATCCAGACCACAATGGATCCTATTGTGGAGGAGACGCTGCGGTACCGTAAGATTGGACGTGAACTAGACGAGCGTTATGATAAATATCTGGAACGTGCCGGGAAAAATTTGAATTCACAAGAGGATTCCAATAAAGAATAAGACATTCGTTGCTAGCTGTGATAATAATTGTGATTTTCAGAGCGGTTTCCCGAATATGGGTGGCCGCTCTTTTGCGTTGCTATCAGGGATGGTAGAATGAGAATTAGAACATTTTGGGAGGGATACGATGCTAAGCAAGTGGAGAAGAATTTTAGCAGCCAGCACAAGCAGTATGCTTTTGTTATCTGTGCTGATTGGCGTAGGTGCCGGATCGGCAAATGCAGCTGACACGTCTGCAACACAAGATGCAAGTCAGGATGTCTTTCGCATCGTAGCTCTTGGCGATTCGATTACTGCCGGATATGAGCCGGGAATGACGGATGTGAATACCAAGCCTTACGGCTATGCGGAGCGACTACTGGAGCAGGGTTGGTATCATGGCAGGAGCGAGCTTACCAATTATGGTATTTTAGGACTGACTACTGCTGGATTACGTAATTACACAGGGTCAATCAAGGATGGCTCAGTGATTACGGCTGAAGGTATTCAGTCAGGTCTTCCAGATCCGCGGATAGACCAATTCGTAAAATTAACCCCTCAGATTGCATCAGAGCTGAAGGAAGCCGATCTGATTACGATTACAATTGGGGGGAATGATGTAAGCCGTCTTTTCTTACAGGTTAAGGAGCTGACAGATACAGATTTTGAATCTCAGCTGGAGCAGAAGCTGGCGGATTACAATACGAATGTGAAGGCAAGTCTTGAGAATATTCGTGCGATAAATCCACAAGCAACAATTATACTGGCTGATCAATATCAGCCTGCTCCTAAGATCGCTCTTGGTGCGATGTACACTAAATTGATGACCGCAGCAGCGAAATTTACGGATTCGGCAGATCGTGTGGCTGCAAGTATGAATCAAGAAGGAGCAAATGTAGTAGTAGCTCATGTAGCGGCAAAGTTTGCCGGCTCAGAGGGATCACTCACGCATATTATCGGGGCCGGACAAGCGGATTTTCACCCTACGCAGCTCGGATACGAGACCATTGCAAAAGTATTTGCTGAATTACAATGGGGGGAATACCGCATTCCCACTGTAATGGCGATGGCTGCAGATGCTGTACCGATGTCGATTGTTGTAAAGGGTGTAGAGTTAAATACGCCGAATAAGCCCATCCTTAAGAATGGTCAGAACTTCTTGGCGCTTAAAGATATTCTAAATGCCGTAGGCGCTAATGGAAAGTGGGATAATAAGACCTCCAGTGCGACTATTGAATACGGTGGACGGACTGTTGTAATCACGATCGGCAGCAAATTTATTAAGGTGAATGGACAGAATGTAGCCATTGATACCCCTGCTTTTCTGCAAAAGGTAGGCAAAGAAGATAAAACTTATCTTCCCCTTGCCGCATTGGCGACCGGACTTGGATTTGATGTTAATTATAGTAGCAAACTGCGAACGGCTTTCATAAATCCATAAATCTGCATACTATACCATAAGTACTTTAAATTAAGCCCGTAAGGCAAAGGTGGATGGAATATTGTCTAGTTCAAAATTTAGTGCTGAATATATCATCACAATGGATGATATTGTACGGGAAGGTCATCCCGTGCTTCGTACCGTGGCACAGCCGGTGGAGCTTCCTTTACAGAAGGAGGATCGTGAGACTCTGCAATGTATGCTTCAGTTTCTGAAGAACAGCCAGGATCCGGAGATCTCCGAAGAATACAATTTACGTTCGGGCGTAGGTCTGTCAGCGAATCAAATCGGACTGTTGAAGCGTATGTTTGTAATGTACTCTACGGATGAAAGAGGGCGGATTGTAGAGCATGCTTGGGTTAATCCTAAAATCATCAGTCACTCACTAACCATGGTATACTTACCGGAGAGCGAGGGATGTCTGTCGGTTGATCGGCCGGTGCATGGATTTGTACCTCGTTATGAATCTGTGAAGGTAAAGGGATATGATCTTGAAGGTAAGGAAGTGGTCCTTAAATTTAAGGGCTACCAAGCCATCATCATCCAGCATGAGATTGATCATCTCGATGGGATCATGTTCTACGACCGAATCAACAAGGAAAATCCATTCAAGCTTCCTCAGGGAGTGGAAATCCGTAACTTGTACGAGTAAAAGAAAATCTCCGAATCATAAAGCGTGTGGTCTTGCAGCATTAAGCTGAGGGGCACATGCTTTTTTTCTATCTGCAAGATTGAATGATTTCAAATATTTTACAAATTAATCCAAAGGAGGTACCATGTAGATAATGGGTAGAAATTAATTTTATTATCAGAAGGAGGTTATGAAATGGGGTGGGGTAGAATGCCAATAAGAGGCGTGGTCAACGAATATAATGATGAGGTTAAGAAGATTGATGAGCAGATTTTGACTCTGATTCAGGAACGTAAAGCTATAACAGGCAAAAAACGGTTCTCCCCCGAAAGTGAGCTCCTTGAGGAGTGGTCAACTAGATTCGAGATGGACACTGCTCAGATTGTACAGTATATACACAGTCTGAATGAGGCTGTGCCCAGACGGAAATATTGGGAAGAGCCCGGTTTACTGCTCGGCGTTCTTCCAATTGTGAAGCGGACAGTCCTCGAAGAGTGCGAGTATACACTTACACATGCTATGCAGTATGAAACGCTCAGTATAGTTACTGTGGAGATTAAGTATTTAAAAGAAACAGTGGAGCACGTTTATCTTAAACCGGCTCTAACATTGGAGATTTTGAGCGAGGCAGCCTATGAAATCCAGCCGCATGGAGGTCACGGAGGGGGAGCTCATACACAAATGCAATTCTTGGTCTCGCCACCGCTGCCAGCGGATCTGGATACGGTTCAATTTGCCTTAATACCCGGAGGAGACCAAATGTTTCGACCTACCATGACAGAGATTATATTGGACAAGCAAATTGACTTCGAATAGTGCCAATGCAAAAAAACCTACCACCAAGCTTGGTGGTAGGTTTTAGTATGTTTAGTGGCTGTAAATAACGTCTTATTTCTCAGCCGCCATAGCGCGGAATGAATCTTCTGCTGCAATCAGCGTAGCGTCGATATCTGCATCTGTATGTGCTGTCGTTAGGAACCAAGCTTCATATTTCGAAGGGGCGAGGTTAATCCCTCGGTTCAACATGTGACGGAAGAAGCTACCGAACAATTCGCCATCTGTATCCTGTGCCTCATCGTAATTCGTAACTGGATGCTTACAGAAATGAGTAGAGAATGAACCACGGATGCGGTTAATCGTCAGCGGAATGCCATGACGGTCAGCAGATTCCTGGAGTCCATCGACGAGGCGAATCGCAAGACGTTCCATCTCATCGTATACGCCTTCTGCGCTCAGCACTTCCAGACAGGCAATCCCTGCGGAAATGGAAGCAGGATTTCCCGCCATTGTTCCCGCTTGGTAAGCTGGTCCTAGCGGTGCTACTTGTTCCATTACATGCTTACGACCACCGTAAGCACCGATCGGCAGGCCGCCACCGATGATTTTGCCGAGGGCTGTAAGGTCAGGAGTAATGTCTTCATGATTATCCAGTCCTGCATACGTCTGTGTGGAACCGTAGTGGAAGCGGAAGGCCGTAATGACTTCGTCATAGATAACGAGGGAGCCGTTAGCATGAGCCAGCTTGCAGAGCCCTTCGAGGAATCCCGGCTTCGGCATCACCATACCGAAATTACCGACGATCGGTTCAACCATTACAGCGGCGACATCTTCGCCCCATTTTTCTAGTGCCTCTTGCAGGCTTTCCAGATCATTAAAAGGAACAGTGATTACTTCCTGTGCAATACTGCTAGGAACGCCGGCACTATCTGGAATACCAAGCGTAGAAGGCCCGGATCCTGCTGCTACAAGCACCAGATCAGAATGACCATGGTAACAGCCAGCAAATTTTACGATTTTGCTGCGCTTTGTATAAGCACGAGCTACACGAATGGTAGTCATAACCGCTTCGGTACCGGAATTGACGAACCGCACCTTATCCATTGAGGGAATTGCTTCTTTTAGCATTTTCGCAAGTTTGATTTCGAGCTCTGTTGGAGTTCCGTAAAGAACACCATTTTCTGCTGCTGTAGTAATTGCTTTCGTTATATGCGGGTGAGCATGGCCGGTAATGATCGGTCCATACGCTTGGAGATAATCGATATATTCATTGCCATCTACATCCCAGAAGTGAGATCCACTGGCACGTTTCATAAATACAGGTGCTCCGCCCCCAACGGCTTTGAAAGAACGGGAAGGGCTATTTACACCTCCAACAATATGTTGAAGGGCTTCGTGATAAAGTTGCTCAGATGTGGAACGATTCATAATGTGATCATCCTTTCGATTGTTGGTGCTCATGGCAACGGGCGAACAACGGTGTTTCCGCTGTCCGCCCGTATTATACCATTGCCTGTAGTGTCTACTTGTGAACGTTGCTTGTCAGATCTTTATTGGGTTCCGCTAGTACTACTATTTGAAGTAGTTTCTGATGAAGGTGATGGTGTAGGCGTTGGCTCAGGACCATTTAAGGTATCCTGCACAAATTCCCTTAACTTATTTTCACTGCGAATGCCGATAACCTGTGATCCGTCACTTGTAGTTTCCTCTTTGAGCAGATCCATCGGCGGAATTTGCTCACTACCGCCCATAGTACTGTCGTACCCGACGGTTGCCAGCTTCCACATATCATTTACTGACAGATTGGTTTCGATATAAGGCGTAACTTGAGACAGGATACTTGGCAGCTTGATTATGGATGTGGTCTGGATCAGTTTGTCAGCCACAACCTTGAGAAATGCACGCTGGCGCTCGGTCCGAGTGAAGTCGGAGGTAGCGTCATGCCGAAAACGTACATACTGCAGAGCTTTATTACCGTCGAGATGCTGATATCCTTTTTTAAGATCAATGTCATACTCGGGACCATCTGCAATGGTCTTGTACACCATGTCTTTCTCGACTTCATAATCTACACCACCAACGGCATCTACTAGCTTGATGAATCCTTGGAAGTCCGTGTAGACATAATATTGAATCGGGATGCCGAGCAGGTCGCTTACAGTCTGCATCGCCGTGTTAGGCCCATAAATGATAGCTGAATTAATACGTTTTTCTCCGTGATCTGGAATCGGAACGTAAGTATCTCTAAGAATTGAGAATACGGTGATTTTCTTCTTCACGGGATCAAGTGAGGCGACGAGCATTGTATCGGAACGAGGAATTTCCCCCTTCTTGACACCGCGGGCATCCACGCCCATTAGTAGTATATTAACAGGCTCTGTACCTTCCCACTTTGGAGGTTCTGGCGTGTCAACATCAACAGTCTCGGCATTTTTAAATGGTGAATCCTCGGTGTTCGACATGCTGCCAAGCTCATTGACAATGGAAGTAAAGTAATAAATGGCTCCACCGATAATAAGTAAGAGTATAATGGCCAGTGTCCAAAGCAGAGGTTTCTTTTTTGACTTACCAGTCTTTGCGTGCCTTTTCTTTCTAGGTGGCATTTCTCGTTCTTCCTTTCGCATTCACATTCTCTACATTATAATTTCTTTTGGGGATACGCGCAATTCATGCTCGATCCTCCAATATCAAGAAGGAGTGGATATAACTTGAACGTAGTAGCTATTGGACAAAAAGTACCGAATTTCACCCTTCCGTCCTCTACTGGACAAGAGGTTAGTTTAAGTGATTACTTGGGCCGAAAGGTCATTGTATACTTTTATCCTAAAAATATGACACCAGCCTGTACGCAGGAGGCCTGCGAATTCCGTGACGCCTATGATCAAATTTCTACGCTTGGTGCGGTTGTTCTAGGCATCAGCCCAGATCCCTTGGCGTCGCATATCCGATTTACGGAGAAGAATAGTCTGCCATTTCCACTGTTGTCTGATGAAGATCATAAGGTTAGTGAAATGTTTGGAGTATGGCAGCTTAAGAAGCTTTATGGTAGAGAATTCATGGGCATTGTACGTTCTACTTTTTTGATTGATGAGCAGGGGATCTTACTTCAAGAATGGCGGAAAGTACGAGTGAAAGGTCATGTAGCATCCACCATAGCAGGGATTTCCAAATCATAAAGTTTGTTAATAACTTTTTGTAAAAGTCTGTTACATTTTTAACAGCTTTCATTAGGTGTTGTCATGATATAGTTTCCTCATAATTGCTTCAAATTTGGAGCAAGACGAGGTGGTGTAGTGATCATGCTGCGTATTGGCCTTGATATCGGATCAACGACTGCGAAATTGGTTGTCATAGAGCGTAACACTATTGTTTATCAGGACTATGTAAGACATTATAGCGATATAAAAAAAGCTGCCCTCTCTCTATTAGCTGACGTACAAGTCAGATTTCCAGAGAGAGGAGCAGTCCTTACTGTAAGCGGTTCCTCAGGCTTATCTTTATCCAAACTGGGAGGCGTACCGTTTGTTCAGGAGGTGATCGCCTGTACGAAGGCGATTGGCGAGCTGATTCCAGAATGTGATACGGCGATTGAACTGGGTGGTGAGGACGCCAAGATCATCTATCTCCGGGGCGGCATTGAACAGCGTATGAATACGGCTTGCGCGGGCGGAACGGGAGCATTCATCGATCAGATGGCTTCGCTGCTACAGACCGACCCAGGGGGATTAAATGCATTGGCAGAGAAGCATGAGCGAATCTATCCTATCGCTTCACGCTGCGGTGTATTCGCCAAAAGCGATGTGCAGCCGCTACTAAACGAGGGGGCTCGCCGGGAGGATGTGGCGGCTTCAATCTTTCAGAGTATTGTTAATCAGACGATCAGCGGTCTCGCTTGCGGACGTCCAATTCGTGGACGGGTGGCTTTCCTTGGTGGCCCATTAACCTTCCTGCCAGCTCTGCGTCAGCGTTTTGCGGAGACGCTTGAACTTGCGGAGTCAGATATTCTTTTCCCCGAGCGGTCACAGTATTTCGTAGCGATTGGATCTGCTCTATCCGAAGTAAATCCGACGATCTTGCCTCTCTCAGGTTGGCTCGCGCGAATAGCAGCCGTGGATTTTTCAGCAGATCGGGCAGCAGATGCTGAATTACCACCGCTGTTTGAGAACCCTAATGAGCTTGCTGAGTTCCGGAATCGCCATGGTAAAGCTTCTGCTGCCAGATCAGACCTGGCTGTGTATCGTGGCCCTTGCTATCTGGGGATCGATGCGGGTTCGACAACAACCAAACTCGTATTGACCGGCTCTGCTGACGAAATTCTACATACCTTTTATGGCAGCAACAAGGGGAATCCCTTGTATTCTGTCAGTGAGGCACTGAAGGAAATGTATCGGGTTCTACCGGAAGGCTGTTATATTGCAGGTTCTTATGTAACAGGTTATGGAGAGGGATTAATCAAAGCCGCTTTATGGACGGACGGCGGTGAAGTGGAGACGGTTGCTCATTACAAGGCCGCATCTAAGTTCATGCCGGAGGTAGATTTTATTTTGGATATCGGCGGACAGGACATGAAATGTATCAAGATCCGCGGCGGTGCTATCGACAGTCTAATGCTCAATGAAGCCTGTTCGGCAGGCTGCGGCTCTTTTCTGGAGAGCTTTGCATCTGCGCTTGGATTAGGTATTGAGGAGTTTGCCAAATCAGCTCTGGAAGCGGTCAAACCGGTTAACTTGGGTTCCCGCTGTACGGTATTCATGAATTCTAAAGTGAAGCAGGTTCAGAAGGAAGGTGCGTCGCTGGCCGATCTTTCGGCAGGTCTTGCGTATTCTGTGATTAAGAATGCCCTGCAAAAAGTAATTAAAATTCGCAACCCTGAGGATTTAGGGCGAAATATTATTGTTCAGGGCGGCACCTTCTATAACGAAGCTGTATTGCGGGCTTTTGAGCGCCTAACGGGGAGAACGGTAGTCAGACCGGATATTGCTGGCGTTATGGGAGCGTACGGTTGTGCACTGATTGCCCGTGAGCAAGCAGGGGCTGACGGAAAAAGCACACTGCTTGGACCGGAGGAAATAGCAGGCTTTAAGTACGAGGTATCTTCAGGTCGCTGTGGCCGCTGTGGAAATAACTGTGCGTTAACGATCAGTCGGTTCCCGGACAAGAGCTTCTACGTTACAGGCAACCGCTGCGAGCGTGGTGCAGGAGGCAGGAAAGAGAAGAACGTATTGCCAAATTTGATGCAGTATAAGTACGAACGTTTCTTTGATTATGAAGCATTACCAGAGGCAGGTGCAGCACGGGGCACCGTTGGCATTCCACGTACGATGAATATGTTCGAGAATTACCCGTTCTGGTACACTTTTTTCACTAAATTGGGCTACCGGGTGATTCTCTCTCCTAAATCAAGCAAGAAGCTCTACGAAAGCGGGATGGATACGATTCCTTCAGAATCGATCTGCTATCCAGCAAAGATGGCGCACGGACATGTGCAGAGCTTGATTGGTAAAGGCGTCGATTTTATTTTTTATCCTGCGGTGGTGTATGAGAAGAAGGAAGATGAAGCAGCGGATAATCATTTCAATTGTCCGGTGGTCGCCTCTTATCCTGAGGTCATTCGCAACAATATGGATGGGCTTAGGGAAAATGGAATCACGCTGGTCAGCCCGTTTCTGACCTTCGACGATAGATCTGCGTTAACCAAGGGACTCGTGAAGACATTTACGGGGATTCCGAGAGAAGAGATAACGTTGGCTGTGCAGGCAGGACTTGCAGAAGCTGATCGTGCTAAAAGTGATGTGCGAACCAAAGGTGAAGAGACGCTTGCGTATCTTGCCAGCACTGGGAACAAGGGAATACTTCTCTGTGGTCACCCTTACCATGCAGATCCTGAAATTAATCATGGCATAGCAGATATGATTACCGGTATGGGCCTCGCCGTGCTAACAGAAGATTCTGTCTGCCATCTGGACCGAAGTGAAGGGGATGTGGCGGTAGTTAATCAGTGGACCTATCATGCCCGAATGTACCGCGCAGCCCGCCTTGCCGCAGTACGAACCGACCTGGAGCTTGTTCAATTGACATCCTTCGGTTGTGGGATTGATGCGATTACATGTGATGCCGTGCAAGACATTATGGAAAGGCATAACAAAGTATATACGCTGATCAAAATCGATGAGATTAGCAACCTTGGCGCTGCGCGTATTCGGCTGCGTTCACTGCTGGCAGCGATGCGCGAACGGGAAAAGGGAAAGGTGCTGCCACAGAAGCCGCCTAAAATACAGGCTAATGTAGCTTTCACGAAGGAAATGAAAGAAACGTACACGATCCTTGCGCCGCAGATGTCGCCCATTCATTTTGAATTGTTTGAGCAGGTCTTCCGCGATGCGGGATACCGTCTCAAGATCCTTGAAACCACTGGACCCGAAGAGACGGAAGAGGGCCTTAGATACGTTAACAATGATGCATGTTATCCCGCTATTGTAACGATAGGGCAGATTCTGTCGGCACTGAAGAGTGGGGACTATGATCCGAATCGTACCGCTGTAATCATGTCACAGACGGGCGGTGGCTGCCGGGCGACGAATTATATTTCTTTACTCCGCAAAGCCTTAAAGGATTCAGACCTCGAACAGATTCCTGTGATTTCACTGAATGCTTCTGGAATGGAGAACCAGCCAGGCTTCCGAATCAGTCTTAAGCTGGCAAACCGGCTGATCGCTGCGGCTTGCTATGGTGATCTTATGATGCGGTTACTAAATCATTTTAGACCGTATGAGGTCGTTCAAGGGAGTGCTGAACGTTTATTCCGTAAGGGGATGGAGCGCTGTAAGGTCAGTCTAGTCAACTTCTCGTTCCGAGAATACAAACGTCTGATTCGTGAAATTGTCGCCGATTTCTGTAAGCTGCCCGTTACAGGTGTTACTAAACCTAGAGTAGGCATTGTTGGAGAGATCCTGATTAAATTTCACCCGGACGCCAACAACCGCATCATCGAGATGATTGAGGCGGAGGGCGGAGAAGCGGTAATGCCAGACTTCTTAGACTTCATCTTTTACTGCGTGTATAATCCGATTTACAAAGCCGAGCAATTCGGCAAAAGTAAACGACTAGGATATATTAATCCAATGTTGATCTCCTATCTGGAGATTTATCGTAAGCCGATAAAGGTAGCTCTTGAGGATGCCGGACTGGCTAAAGGACGGGAAAATATTTATGGTCTTGCTGAGAAAGCCAGCCGACTGGTATCCGTAGGAAATCAGATGGGTGAGGGATGGTTCCTGACTGCAGAAATGATGGATCTGCTGGATAACGGTGTGAATAATATTACTTGTATTCAGCCGTTCGCCTGCTTGCCCAATCATATTACCGGGCGTGGGATGATTAAGGGTCTTAAGGAGTTATATCCCGGCGCAAATATCGTCGCCATTGATTATGATGCTGGAGTTAGTGTAGTTAACCAAGCGAATCGGATCAAACTGATGATGTCCATTGCCAGCAGTCTGGAAGGCAATAAGGTATCTGATTTAGAACAATCCGTTAAACCGCTGCAGCAGACCCTACTTGAAGGCTCCTATAGTTTGACCTGAGCTTAATAAGGTAACATATAGACGAACTGCCTATAAAAAGCGGACCAAGAATTCACCTGGTCCGCTTTTTTGTGCTGATTATTAGTTCGTTGAAGGAGAGCTGGCTACACCTCTCCACCGTTTCAGATGAGGCAGCTGTTCGGCGAGTAATTTGCGGGCGACATCCTCGTCCATTCCTTCTTGAACCAAGTAGCCTGTACAAATGTCAGACATTTCTTGCAGCGTAATGTCAGGCTGTTTAAATGCTCCATCTTCGTAGCAATATACACAATAATCCTCGATTTTTTGGCCTTCCTTGTTCGTTCCAAGTAAATCTTCCGTAGGCATAGGCATCCCACAGCTTTGACAAAATTTCGGCTCATCTTGAACTTGTCTTACATGCTCTTGTTCCATATACAGCACTCCTTTTAAAAGTACGCGAAGCTTATGAGCAATCGCTTTAAGTACATTATAGAACTATGAATCTGACGACATACCGTCAGGTTTAAAGCGAGGTTGCATATTTTTTGGCAACCCCAAGAGCCAACTCACCAAGCTTCTGACGAATATGTTCCGGCTCTAGCACTTCTAAAGCCGTTCCGAAGCTGAGCAAGAAACCATAGAGCCATCCGTCCTCGGGATAATGGATGGACACGTTATACCCACCATGTCCGTCCGGCTGAAGCTCAGTGGAGTCAAAGCGATCTTCCGCAAGATGACACCCTTCAGCTGAGAAGTGCAGAAGGATTGGAGACACTACTGAGGCTGAAGTCACCCGCTGATAATCAGTGCTCCAAGGCAGCTCATGCATGTCCCTATCTTCTCTTATGAATTCCCGCTTTTCTTTAATGAGTCCTTTCATACGATGCAGCTTGAATAATCTGAAATCCTGGCGTTGCAGACAGTAACCATACAAGTACCATGCTTGTCCTTTTAAGACTAAAGTATAGGGCTCGACAGAACGCTGACTGGATTGTCCCTCGGCATTGACATAATCAAAGGCCACAGTTCTGTTTTCTTCCAGCGCCTCTTTTAAAGTTGCGATCTTCTCTTCTAGGATAGGCTGAAGCCCCCAAGGAGAGAAATCGATGATAAGCTGGGTCGTTTTGCTTCGGAAAGCTGCGGTCTGTGAGGGCGGGATTACGCTACTGATCTTCTCCATGAGCAGAGTGTGTTCAGTTCCGCCATAAGAGGAGACGCTTTGCAGAGCGGAGAAAATATCAGCCAGCTCGCGGTCGGTCAATACATTGCGGTCTAACCGGTAGCCTTCCATAAGTCCGATACCACCACCCGATCCCTGATAGGTGACGATAGGAATTCCAGCCCCATTAATGCTTTCAATATCACGATAAATGGTGCGCACGGACACTTCGAACATGTCGGCGAGCTCCTTCGCCTGAATGAGGCGCCGGTTCATTAGTAGAATGACGATAGAGAGCAATCGATCAATTTTCAAAAGGTAGAGCCCTCCTTTTCGGATAATTTCGTTATGTAATGATGTACTACATCTTAGCAAATTCTTGAAGATAAAGCATTGTCATAATGTATTAATTCGATTAATATCTAATTAGATATTTATATAAATAGATGAAGCGAGGTTTACGATAATGGGTCACCAAACAGCTATTGCAATTTTTAAAGCTCAAAAGGGATATTCACGTCTGTTCACAGCCGGGCTAATCAATGGCATCGGTGATCGTTTTACTAGTGTTGCCGTGCTGGCATTGGTGCTGCAATTAACGGGGTCAGGGATGGCTGTGGGGATATCGCTAGGTGTACGGCTGCTTCCTTATTTGTTTCTGGCACCGCTTGGAGGTGTACTTGGCAGCAAATTCCCTCGTAAATACATTATGATCGCTACGGATGTACTTAGGGTTCCGGTTGCGCTAACCTTTTTGTGGGTAGATGGAGAAGATAAGCTATGGCTGTTATATATGGCGAGTTTTTTACTGGCGGCGGGGGAAGCGATCTACAGTCCTGTTCGTAAATCCTCCATTCCTTTGTTGGTGACCAAAAACTCTTTGTTGACGGTTAATGGACTAGAGCAGCTTATGAGTGGCTGTGTACTTATATTGGGTGCATTAAGTGGGGGGATCGTTTCGATGTGGTTCGGCCCAAAGGCAGCCTTCGTAATGAATGCAATATCCTTTCTGGTCGCAGCGCGCTTAATCTACGGTATTGATCTTCCACAAAATACTAATAGGGTGAATGAAGATAAGAGAAAGATAGACTCTCCTGATAAAATCAAAACTAAAGTGGACCGTCAGCAAAAGACAAATAAAATGGATGCGCTGTGGATTATAATCAGCGGGAGTATCACGTTACAGGTTATTTTTGGGTATGAGCTGCTTGTTCCGATGCTGAATGGTCTGGATAATGTGCTGATTAGTGTGTATGCAGTACAGGAGTTTCAAGCGGGAGATATAGGAGTAGGGGCTTTTTACGCAGCGCTCGGAATCGGGCTTAGTCTCAGTTTTTTTGCTGGACGATATGTAACAAAAGGGCTGCTGATTGTTGCGATTGTTGGGCTCATGATTGAAGGATTACTGCTGATGAGCATCAGTATTAGCAATCATTTTGTGATCGCTTTTCTGCTATATATCCTGTTATCTTTTGCCGGAGGGACGGGGAATGCCTGTCTGGATACACTGGTTATGCGAGAGACGCCGTCCACTATGCAACCTGTTATTTTTGGACTGCTGTCAGCAGTGGGAAATACGCTGCTAGGATTATCTATGCTGCTCGCGGGCTGGTTATTAGAATGGGTGGATCCTCGTACACTGGGTTTTGCAGGGGGAGCAGGGTTTTCTGGGATTGCTATATTGCTGGCAGGGTATACGTTTGTACGCAGCAAGAAGAAGGAGACTCAGCGAGCTTAAAAAGAGCGGTAAATCACCGCCCCTTGGAAGGTTTCTTAACCTGCGCCTGAATCTGTGTGGCAGCTTTGCGAGGGAAAAGACGGGCGTGGATGCTTTTGCGGTAGCGGTAAATGATCACAAGAGCTGCTATTCCTGCACCACCAGAAATAATCCAAAGCGCATATGACTCAAATAAATGGAAGATGCCCATCCACTGTGGACCAAACACCTTTCCGATGCTAAGAAACAGTACTACCCAGAATACAGCTCCACTATAAGCATATAGGGCGAATTTACGGAAGGGAAGCGCGATAATACCAGCGAAATAACCAGTGAAGTGACGTACCCCTGGAATGAAATAACCGATAAAAATAAGAAAGCTGCCGTATTTCTCAAACCATTTCTGTGTTTTTTCTAGCTTAGTAGGTGAGAATAGAAACCATTTGCCATATCGCTGGATAAAGGGCATACCGGCTTTTAATCCGACAAAATAGGTGAGGGTCATCCCAGCTGTGGTGCCTGCAAAAGCAACTACAATTAGCGTAAAGAAATCAAGTCTCCCGGTATAGGAAAGGAAACCGGCAAACGCCATAGTGGTCTCACCGGGAAAGGGTAGGGCAACGAACTCGAGAAGTAATCCAAAGAATAATACGCTATATCCATATTTGGTGAATAATTCTTGTATAAAACTCAGCATTTCCATAAGATTGTCACTCTCCAAGAGGCAGTTGCCTTATTCTATTTTACAGCTTGTCTTCATACAATCTACCAAATGGCTTTTAAGCCAATAGAATGCTGGAGGTAGAGAAGATGAAGGGTAATAAAAGCGCACACAGCCGCCGAAAGTTGATAAGCGGATTGCTCGTTATGGTTGTGATATTCATCGTTATGCTCGGATGGAGTATAGGGAAAAACTTGAATTCATGGGAGCTCCGATCCTTGCAGCCCGCTAGCGCGGAGTCTGTATCTGTTAAGAATAAGCTTACCGCAGCGGCGATGCAAGATTTGCCATCTGCAGTAGAACCCCTCGCTTCTGCATCTCCGGAAGTGCACTCCTCTTCAAGTGCGGCCCTTACTGTGACTCAACTCCCTCAAGCTAATGGGGTAGATAAAATATCCAAGGTTTCGGCAACGAGTTCTGTAATCACAGCAGCCAAAAAATCTAAAAAAACAGTCTATATTACATTTGACGACGGACCTAGCGATAACACCTTCAATGTACTTGAAATTTTACATCAGGAAGGTGTGAAGGCAACCTTTTTTGTCCTTGGTAATCAAGCGAAAAGCCATCCTGAGCTCATCGATTCCATATGGGAACAGGGCCATGCCATTGGCAATCATACCTATAATCATAATTACCATGATTTATATAGTGGATTCACGGAATTTTGGAATCAAATTAAACAGACTGAAGAGATTGTTCAGGGGATTACAGGGGTTCGTCCACAGCTTATCCGCGCCCCAGGCGGAACCTATGATCATTTTGATAATACCTACTTCAATTTATTGAAGCAAGCAGGTTATAAGGTGATGGATTGGACGGTGGATAGCGGCGATTCTAAACGGAAAGGCGTGCCAGCTTCAGAAATTTTGAAGGAATCCACAATGGATATGAAGTCTTCCCAGGTTATTTTGCTGTTACATGACGGGGGCGGTCATCAAGAGAGCGTCAAAGCGCTGCCGGACATTATTGCACGCTATAAGGCGGCTGGATACGACTTTGGCCTATTGGATGAACCGGTAGAACCGGTACAATTTAGAGTCTCTTCCAAAGCCGCTAATTTGGGGCGGAAAAAGCCCTCAGAAGCTTGGGTCGCCTCAAATATCACACCGAATGCAGAGCTCTTTGCACCTGGAAAGCCATTGGTTCTTGAGGTCGGAAAGCTGGAGACGAAGCTGAATCCCGGGGAATATTCCGTGCGAAATGGACAGTATATGGTTCCACTTCGTGCTGTAATTGAACGGCTTGGAGGGCAAGTTAGCTGGGATGTGAATAGCCGAAGCGGAGAAATAGATTGGAACGGGAAAGCGGTTATTGCCGATGTAATGAACAAACAATTGATTCTAAACCATCCTGATAACGGCCAAAAGACAATCGATGCGAGGGTAGAAATGATTGGTGGATCGATCTGGGTATCGCTACGAGAACTGCTGGAGACAACAGGCCATCCTCCGACTAATATAAGCGTTACTGAAGTAGAACGCCGAGTAAAAACATTCTGAAGGAAGAGTTGAGGCTGTCTAGTAAAAAGAAAAAACAAATGTCTGGGCACCCTTTTTCATGGGAAGAATAGATAGTAATAAGTTCCTGAGCTGGGAACAAGTCTATGACCAAAGGATGGGTGTCCCATTGTCCTCTTCAACACTAATTGATCAACTGAAGAAAGATGCCGGAAGTGTCAAAAGCTTCTCTTATCCGCGTAGCCGAAGTGCTCTGATGGAATGGTTGAGGATGCTAACTGTGGCTGGAATTATAGGTGCTTTATATGTTTGGCGAGGAGGCCCGTCTTTGCTGTTTCTCCTGATCGTTGTTGGAGTTATTATGCTCGGTGGACTTATGCTTCAGCTCTCGGGTCCACGGACGATTAAGCTAGTTCGCACGATTACTCCATCGAGACCTATGGCTGGAAATACACTTCATGTGAAGGTACAGCTGAGCTTCTCTTCTCGGTTGCCTCTCCCTTGGATGGCCATTGCCGATTATTGGGGTGATAGCCATCATCAGAAGCTGCTATTTCCTGGATTCAAACGTTCTTTTTCATACACATACACGATTGAAAATTTATCTCGCGGCAATCATCATCTACTGGGCTGTAGAGTAACTTGGGGAGATTTTCCGGGATGGTTCACGGGAAGATCTGAACCGGATGGAGGCCAGAGTTTCAAGGTGCTGCCAGCGCCTTTATATTTTGGGGGAGCTGTACCCGATAGCGGTTTTATGACGGGTGACACCTTGTATTCCCGACGGGGAAGAAGCATCAGTGATGAGGCTTTGGAATCCAGGGATTATGAGCCAGGTGATCCACTTAGCCGAATTCATTGGAAGAATAGTGCAAGAACGGGAGCGCTGCAGAGCAAAGTTCCAGAGCGGGAAAAGGCAAGAATGACCTGTATCGTATTGGCTAATGACCCGCCCAGCTACGAGGTTCCTACAGATGCGCTTAAACCTCGTGGAAGCCGTGACGATTCACCTCCGGCATTTGAGAAAGCGGTGTCGACAGCGATGGGGCTGATGCTCTCCGCTGAGCGTTCAGGTGCTTATGTTCAGTTGTTTAGCGGCGGTTGGCCAGAAGGGATGGCTAGACATGAAGGTCTGGGCAAAATCCCAGGGAGAGTACTGGATATTCTGACTGAAATTTCCCTGGACGGCACTAGAAACCTGTCGCTGCTGCTTGATGATGCTTCCCGAGGCTGGATTCCGGGGATGACAGTAGCCATTATTACGGGACGACTAGAAGAGGAATCTGCCAAGGTGATTGCCAAGTTCTTGATGCAAGGTGTGAAGGTGGAGCTTTATTATGCTTGGGACCAATCAGCACCGAAGCCAGGGGAGGCTCGCCAGCCTGGAAGGGGAACTGTCGGAGATAGTTTAGCTCGTCTTGGAGCACGAATGTTTTGTCTGGATGATGCATTGCCAGCATTCAGATTCAGGGAGGTAGAGTTCCATGAATCATCCGGAAAACCAACACTACGGTAAGGGAAAATCGGGTGATACAGAACTGGCTATGAATGGCTTTCAGTTCAATTTAGGGCAAATAGAGAACAGATATGCCGGTAAGCAGAGACAAGTGCCTCTGTACTATCGTTTGCTGTTCTCTTTGGCCATTATGGGGCTATTTATTGAATGGTTACTCCCTTTATATAGGTCTGCTTTATTAGAAGATACCTCCAAGATGCTACAAGTTCTAATGGTATTGGCGGCAGTGTTGCTGTTATGGGGGATATTTCAGATTCCGGGGTGGCTACTGCTAAGTATTCAATTTCTTATTACTGTTTCAGCGTGGTTTTACTTATGCAGTGGAGGCGAAGGTATAGGGTGGCTAGGGATTTATGCGGACGAAATTCCGAATGATCTCATTCTGCTTCTCTCTGGACATGTCTCTCAGTTAAGCGAGATCAGCAGGCTTTTGATATTGATTGTTGGTTGGGGGCTATTGGTATCCTCAGTACAGCAGCTTGCACTCTTCCGGGGGAGTACAGTGCTATTCACAGCAGTTACAATCATTTACTTGCTGGTCTTGGATATGGGCTTCGAAGTCAATACCACAATGGATATTGTGATATCAATGGGTCTTATCTTTTGGATGCATGCGATGAGTGGCCTCCTGCGTCTTCGAGAACGTGAGGGAGTTACCACACTGCCTTATGCGCGTTGGGGAGGGCTGACTTTGGCGGCAGCCATTGTCGTGATGGTAACAGCTTGGTTCGGTGGGCAGCTATTGGGGGCAAGACCAACGAGCGAGCTTACGCTGCAATCGGCATTTCAGAATTTGCAGACTTGGGCTTCAGGGCATTTGCCAGAAGATAAGGCGTCTAGTGCTTCAGGAACAACAGGGTATAGTTCGAATGACGGTGAACTCGGTGCCCCGTTATCCCGCAATACTGAACCTGTCTTTACCGCTATTACTAGCGAGCGTACATACTGGCGAGGTGAGAGTATTGCTTACTATGATGGCCGCCGATGGATTAGGGGGGGCGAAGAGTTTATGCCGCTTAATCTGTCTGGCCTTGCAAAGAATCCTCCCTCGGCGCTAAGCGATGATAAGAGCAAACGAGTACTTCAGCAGCAGATTCAATTTGTTACGCCTTCCTCTGGGGGAATTCCTTTATTCAATGCGGGAATAATAATTGATGTTGAGTCGGTGGGTCTATCGAACGGCAGTAGACTGGGATATGTTCTGGCTAATATGGACAGGGAGAGTTTTCGTCTGCCGGATTCGATAGGATCTGCACGAATTACAGAGTATACAGTGAAGTCTTTACTTCCTGAGAGTGACCCTGTGCTACTTCGTGGTATAAATAGTGACGATCCACAGGAAATTAAGGGCAAGTATTTGCAATTGCCAGATTTGTTACCTGCTCGAGTGAGAGATCTGGCGGAGAAGCTTACAGCTTCTGATAATCGCTATGACGCTGTAACGTCCATTAAGGATTACTTACAGAGTGGGTATTCCTATACGTTGAACACAACGGTTCCACCATCCGGATCTGATTTTGTGGATCACTTTTTATTTGAGACAAAGCAGGGCTACTGTGTACATTTTGCAACAGCTATGACCATTCTGCTGCGCAGTGCGGGGATTCCAGCTCGCTATGTCCAAGGCTTTGGGCCGGGGACCTTGCAGGACGATGCTATGCCGGCGAAGTATTTAGTCACCCAGGGCGATGCCCATGCTTGGGTGGAGGTCTATTTCGCCGGCGCCGGTTGGGTCCCATTCGACCCAACGCCTGGCCCCGCTCTTGCCGCAGGCTTCGCCGCGCCGGCGCTGCCTGCGGCAGCCTCGCTCGCGCCGCAAGCTGCGCGAAGTGCGGGCCTGCCCGCCCTGCCGCTGGCGGGCGGGACCTCCGCCGCGCCGCTCGCTGCCGCGGCGCTGCTTCCCGCCGCCGCTTGGCGCTGGCGGCGTAGCCTGGCTCTGCTGCTGGCCGCGCGCAGCACCAGCAGCATGAGCCGCGAGAGGCAGCTGCGAGCTGCCTCTCTAGCTTGGCACGGGCTGGCGGAGCGGTATGGACCGCCGCCGCCCGGTGTCACTGGCAGGGAGTATGTGGACTCCCTGCAGATTTACGATGCCGGACTAAGCGAAGCCGTCCGGCAGTTCGTACGCCAGTGGGAGACCCTGGCGTACGCGCCCGCGGCTCCAGCCTTCGTCGCGGCCGATCCCGCGAATGAAATGCCTACAATGTCTGCAACTTCTACAATGTCAGCAAGGTCTATGATATCTGCGATCCCTGCAATGTCTGCGGCGCTAGCATCACCTGCAGAGATCAGCGAGCTTACTACTCATGATGCGTCCGCGTTTATACGTGAATGCCTGATCATCACCTTCCGGCTAACTTAATCGGTCAGAACAGCTGTTACTGCAATACAATTCCTTCCATGGAAAGGATTGTGCTTCATAAAGTTCAGCGCTCTCCAATTATGAGAAGTGTGTTCCCCTTTCCTTGACGATGAGAATTAACCATGAGTATAATGAATCCAATAATCAAGGGAGGCTCGTAATGAATAAGCCAAATGAAATTATCGTCGTTCTCGATTTTGGGGGACAATACAACCAACTTATCGCGCGCAGAATTCGGGACCTGGGAGTATACAGCGAACTTTTGCCGTACAATACGCCAGTAGACAAGATCAAAGCACTTGCACCTAAAGGGATTGTCTTCTCTGGTGGCCCTAGCAGTGTATATGCTGAAGATGCTCCACATGTAGATCCAGCGATCTATGATTTAGGAGTACCTATCTTCGGTATTTGCTATGGTATGCAGCTAATGGCTCACCAACTTGACGGTAAAGTGGAACGCTCCGCTAAACGTGAATATGGTAAAGCCGATATTGATTTTGAAGAAGGTACTGTATTAGTTGCTGGGCTAGAGAGCCGTCAGACGGTATGGATGAGCCACGGAGACCATGTAGTTGAACTTCCAACAGGCTTCAAGCTGGATGCAGGAACTGAAAGTGCGCCAATCGCGGCAATGAGCAATGACGAGCGCAAATTGTTCGCCGTTCAATTCCACCCAGAAGTGCGTCACTCTGTACATGGTAATGAGATGATCTCGAACTTCTTATACGAAGTCTGTGGTTGCGACGGAAAATGGACAATGGAATCATTTATCGATGAAGCCATTCAAGATATCCGTAACCAAGTCGGAGATAAAAAAGTACTCTGCGCACTTAGCGGTGGCGTAGATTCATCCGTAGTTGCAATGCTTATTCACCGTGCAATCGGTGACCAATTGACTTGTATGTTTATTGATCATGGCCTTCTGCGCAAAGGTGAAGCGGAAAGTGTTATGGAGACCTTCGTCGGTAAATTCGATATTCATGTTGTGAAAATCGATGCACGCGAGCGCTTCATGAGCAAGCTTGCAGGCGTTGAAGATCCAGAACAAAAGCGTAAAATCATTGGTAATGAGTTCATTTACTGCTTTGACGAAGAATCGGCCAAGCTCGGAGATTTCGCATTCCTGGCACAAGGTACGTTGTATACGGATATCGTTGAGAGCGGAACGGCTACAGCTCAAACCATTAAATCCCATCACAATGTAGGCGGTTTGCCGGAAGATATGAAATTCAGCTTGATCGAGCCCTTGAATACCTTATTCAAGGATGAGGTTCGTAAATTGGGTGAAGAGCTAGGAATGCCGCGTGCTATTGTTTGGCGTCAGCCTTTCCCAGGTCCGGGACTTGCTATCCGTGTACTGGGTGAAGTGACAGAGGAGAAGCTTACTATTGTGCGTGACTCTGATTTCATTTTACGTGAGGAAATTGCCAAAGCAGGTTTAGACCGTGAAATTTGGCAGTACTTCACTGCATTGCCGAACATGAAGAGTGTAGGGGTTATGGGTGATGCTCGTACGTATTCTTACACTGTGGGCATTCGTGCAGTAACTTCCATCGATGGTATGACTGCGGACTGGGCACGTATTCCGTGGGATGTGCTTGAGAAAATCTCTGTACGTATCGTCAACGAAGTAGAGAACGTAAACCGTATCGTATACGATGTAACTTCGAAACCACCTGCAACGATTGAGTGGGAATAATCAAGCGACACTCAATACACTGAAAGATGTTGATTTTACGCCGTTTAGGTAAAACTCATAAGACTTTCTGAGAGCAAAATTCTTTTGAATTGTCTCCAAGATTGTCGCCAAAAACTCTCGCCGAATGATTGTCGGTGGGAGTTTTTATTTAGGGTTTAGTCGGTTGAGTGCGTGAAACGTGCGAAACATGATGAAGATGCCTAGGGATTTCCGTTAAGTACATTTCTGATAGATCTACTTCACCAAGGTGGCGTGGTGTATAATGTGGAGGTACAACCGTGTTATTAAAGGGGTAGGAACTAAGGGGAAAGAAAACTTCAAACCTATCTAGAATTGCTTTTATAATCAATACATAAGCAGAAAAACTGGAGGAATACAGATGTCAAGTACAGCACAACGTGCCGAATTACAATCCCAAATCTGGAAAATAGCCAATGATGTCCGTGGCTCAGTAGATGGATGGGATTTTAAACAATATGTTTTAGGAACGCTTTTTTATCGTTTCATTAGCGAGAACTTTTCTAGCTATATTGAAGCGGGAGACGAAAGCATCAAATATGCAGAACTTCCTGATGATATTATAACGAAAGAAATCAAAGAGGATGCCATTAAAACAAAAGGTTATTTCATATATCCGAGTCAGCTGTTTGCTAATATTTCGAAAACCGCCAACACAAATGAGAGCTTGAATACAGATTTAGCTGCTATATTTTCTGCTATTGAAAATTCAGCAAATGGATATCCATCTGAACTAGATATTAGAGGATTATTCGCGGATTTTGACACGACAAGCAATAGGTTGGGGAATACTGTAAAGGATAAAAACAGTCGTCTTGCAGCTGTGATTAAAGGTGTTGAAGGGCTTAATTTTAGAGGTTTTGAAGATAGCCAAATTGACCTTTTTGGTGATGCTTATGAGTTTTTAATCTCAAATTATGCTGCAAATGCAGGAAAATCTGGCGGAGAGTTTTTCACACCGCAGAGTGTGTCTAAGCTTATTGCTCAATTAGCCATACACGAGCAAACAACGATTAATAAGATATATGACCCTGCAGCCGGTTCAGGTTCATTGCTATTACAAGCAAAGAAACAGTTTGATGCTCATATTATCGAAGATGGTTTTTATGGACAGGAGATTAATCATACTACCTATAACCTTGCTCGTATGAATATGTTTTTACACAACATAAATTACGATAAATTTAATATTGCTTTAGGAAATACGCTTCGAGATCCTTACTTTGGCGACGAAAGGCCATTTGATGCCATTGTTTCTAATCCACCCTATTCCGTAAATTGGGTTGGTAGTGATGACCCGACACTAATTAATGATGAAAGATTTGCTCCTGCAGGCGTATTAGCACCAAAATCTAAAGCTGATTTTGCCTTTGTACTTCATTCGCTTAGCTACCTTTCAAGTAAAGGTCGTGCTGCTATCGTTTGTTTCCCTGGTATTTTTTACCGTGGTGGTGCAGAGCAAAAAATTAGGAAGTACCTAATTGATAATAACTTTGTTGAAACGGTTATTTCACTAGCACCTAATCTTTTCTACGGGACCTCAATAGCCGTTAATATCTTGGTTCTCTCTAAGCATAAAACCGATAATAAAACTCAATTTATCGATGCAAGTGGAGTAGATTTCTATAAAAAAGCAACCAATAATAACATACTGACAGATGAAAACATTGAGCAAATTATGAAAATGTTTGGCAGCAAAGAAGATGTTGAGCATGTTGCAAAATCTGTTGATTATGATTCAATCGTGCAAAATGATTACAACCTATCTGTGAGCTCCTATGTGGAAGCAAAAGACACAAGGGAGGTCATTGATATAAATGAGCTGAATGCAGAAATAAAAGCAACTGTAGCAAAGATAGACCAACTTCGTGCCGAAATTGATGACATTATTGAGGTGATTGAATCTTGATTAATCCGAATTCTATCGATAAATTGCTTGATGGGGTTGAGGTTGAGTGGAAGCCTTTAGGGGAAGTTGGCAAATTTACACGAGGCAAGAGATTTGTAAAAACCGACATGCTTTCAGAGGGTTTTCCATGTATTCATTATGGTGAAATGTATACGCATTATAATGTCTGGGCAAATACGCCAAAATCATTCTTAAGTCATGATTTAGCTGCAAAACTAAGAGTTGCAAATCATGGTGATGTAGTAATTGTTACCGCTGGCGAAACAATTGAAGATATCGGAAATGGTACTGCTTGGCTCGGAAATACAGGGGTTGTTATTCATGACGCTTGTTTTTCATATAGAAGTTCTTTGAATCCTAAGTATGTTTCATACTTTTTACGAACCAAGTACTTTCATGACCAAATTAAGAAACATATATCTACGGGGAAAATTTCAGCGATTAACGAGACTGGTTTAAGAAAAGCAAAAATTCCTATTCCCCCCCCTGAAGTGCAAGAAGAAATCGTCCGTATATTGGACGCATTCACAGAGCTTACAGCAAAGCTTACAGCAGAGCTTAAAGCAGAGTTTACAGCTCGTAAAAAGCAATATACTTATTACCGTGATAAGTTGTTAACTTTTGAAGAGGGTGAGGTTGAGTGGAAGCCCTTGGGCGAGGCTTGTGGTTATGTTGACTATAGGGGGAAAACCCCTAAAAAAACTTCAAATGGAATATTTTTGGTAACTGCAAAAAACATCAGGATGGGATATATAGATTATCAAACGTCGCAAGAATTTATTTCTGAAGATGATTATGATTTAATTATGCGACGCGGTTTGCCAGAAATAGGTGATGTACTTATTACTACAGAAGCACCTTGCGGTTTTGTAGCTCAAGTTGACAAAGAAAATATTGCTTTAGCACAAAGGGTTATAAAATACAGAAGTAAAGATGAGCGCCTTACTAACTCATTTCTAAAGCATTACTTAATGGGCGGTGAATTTCAGAAAAAACTACATGAAGCAGCTACTGGGTCTACTGTAAAAGGAATAAAAGGGAGTAGACTACACAAATTATCTATTCCCATCCCATCCCTTGTTGATCAAAACCGTATCGTATCAACTTTAGACAAATTCGACTCATTGACATCTTCTATTACCGAGGGCTTATCTCGTGAAATAGGATTGCGTAAAAAGCAATATGAATATTACCGTAATATGCTACTTTCATTTCCGAAAAGTGAGGTAGAAGCATAGTATGGGAAAGAGTTTAATTGAAATCGCACAACAATTAAAAGATAGCAATAAAAAAGTTCAATTAGTATATGGATTTAACGGAAATGGAAAAACCAGACTATCAAAAGAGTTTAAATTGTTGGTTGCACCTAAAAACGATACAGAGACGGACGAAACGGGGCTAGCCAGCAAAAAAATCATTTACTATAACGCTTTTACGGAAGATTTGTTCTATTGGGACAATGATCTAGCAAATGATATTGATTTAAAACTTAAAATTCATCCCAACTCTTTTACTGAATGGGTGCTTAATGAACAGGGACAAGATCAAAATGTCATTAGTCATTTTCAGAATTATACTGATCGTAGATTAACACCTATTCAATTCGGATTATTCGGAAGTTACATTTTCTTATGAAAGGGGAAATGAAGAATCTTCTCCAAACATTAAGATTTCAAAAGGTGAGGAAAGTAGCTTTGTTTGGAGTGTTTTTTATAGCTTACTTAAACAAGTTATTGATGTATTAAATGTAGCTGAGCCGAGTGAACGAGAAACAGATAAACTTAATCAGTTGGAATATGTGTTTATAGATGATCCTGTAACATCATTAGATGATAACCATCTTATTCAGTTGGCTGTAGACTTGGCTCATTTGATCAAAAAAAATGATTCCGGACTAAAGTTTGTTATTACAACTCATAATCCTATTTTTTATAATGTGCTCTATAATGAAGTTAATAAAAAGACCTGCTACATGCTAGGCCGTCAAGAAGATGGTACTTTCGAATTAGAAGAAAAACAAGGAGACTCAAATAAGAGTTTTTCTTATCACTTGCATTTGAAGAAGACGATAGAGGAAGCTATTGAGAACAATCAAGTGCAAAAATATCATTTCACTCTTTTAAGAAATCTATATGAAAAAACAGCTAGTTTTCTTGGATTTCGAGAATGGTCTGACTTATTACCTGATAACAAACAAACTTATTATAATCGAATTATCCAATTTACCAGTCATTCTACACTGGCGGATTCAAGTGCAGCAGAGCCCTCTCCTCAGGAAAAACAAACAGTTAGGCTATTATTCGATCATTTGATAAATAACTATAGCTTTAGGAAGGAGGCATAAAGATGAGCGAGTACATACCCATTGCTGAATCAAATCACTACATCGTTCTAGATAAATATAACAAGATAGCCGAACAAGGAGTCGGCTATCAAACGGAAGCTAATTTAGAACGAGAACTGATTCAAGATTTGGTGAATCAAGGCTACGAATATCTACCTAATTTCACTTCTCCTGAACAGATGCTTGCGAATGCTCGTGTGCAGATCCAAGACTTGAATAAAATGCAATTTTCAGATGCCGAATGGCTTAGGTTTTGTGAGCAATATTTAGATAAACCGAGTGAAAACCATATCGATAAAACCCGTAAAATTCATGACAATCATATATATGACTTTGTGTTTGATGATGGACATATTCAGAATATCTACCTAGTAGATAAGAACAATATTGCCGGTAACAAGGTACAAGTTATATCCCAATTTGAACAAAAAGGAACGTATGCGAATCGATATGATGTGACCATCTTAGTCAATGGCTTGCCACTAGTACAAGTGGAGCTTAAAAAGCGTGGGGTTGCCATTCGTGAAGCCTTTAATCAGGTTCATCGATATAGCAAAGAGAGTTTTAATTCCGAAAACTCATTGTTTAAGTATGTACAAATCTTTGTGATCTCTAATGGTACAGATAGCCGCTATTTTGCCAATACGACAAAACGGGATAAGAACAGTTTTGACTTTACGATGAATTGGGCCAAAGCGGATAATATCCTCATTAAAGATCTGAAAGATTTCACAGCGACTTTTTTTCAGAAAGATACGTTATTAAATGTACTGCTGAAATATTCCGTATTTGATACAAGCGATAACCTGCTGGTGATGCGACCTTATCAAATCGCCGCAGCAGAAAGAATACTATGGAAGATTAAGAGTACATATCAAGCGAAAAAATGGAGTAGCCCGGAAAGCGGCGGGTATATTTGGCATACAACTGGTTCCGGGAAAACGCTTACTAGTTTTAAAGCAGCTCGCTTGGCTACTGAACTCGATTTTATCGATAAAGTCTTTTTTGTTGTAGACAGAAAAGACCTCGACTTTCAGACGATGAAAGAATATCAGCGATTTTCTCCTGATAGTGTGAATGGTTCCGAGAGTACGGCAGGGTTGAAGCGTAATCTTGAAAAAGTTGACAATAAAATTATTGTGACGACGATTCAAAAGCTAAATAATCTGATGAAGGGCGAAACCGATTTGCCTATCTATCATAAGCAAGTGGTATTTGTATTTGATGAAGCTCATCGTTCGCAATTTGGGGAAGCTCAAAAAAACATCAAGAAAAAATTCAAGAGGTTTTATCAATTTGGATTTACAGGCACGCCTATTTTTCCGAAAAATGCCTTAGGTTCTGAAACGACGGCTTCTGTCTTTGGTAGAGAGTTACACTCGTATGTAATTACCGATGCGATCAGAGATGAGAAGGTATTAAAGTTCAAAGTAGATTATAACGATGTCCGCCCACAGTTTAAAACGATTGAGCAAGAACAGGACGAAAAGAAGCTATCGACTGCAGAAAACAAAGAAGCATTGCTACATCCTGAACGGATTAAAGAAATTTCTCAGTACATTCTTCATAACTTTAAAAATAAAACGCACCGTTTGAATGCAAGTGGTAGAGGATTTAACGCTATGTTTGCTGTGAGCAGTGTTGACGCAGCCAAACTTCACTATGAGTCTCTGAATAATTTGCAACAAGGAAGCGATAAACCGCTTAAGATTGCGACAATTTTCTCCTTTGCTGCGAATGAAGAGCAAACGGCGATAGGTGAAATTCTGGATGAAACGTTCGAACCAACCGCTATGGATAGCAGTGCTAAAGAGTTTTTAAGCGCAGCCATTAAAGATTATAATGCGATGTTCAAAACCAATTATGGCGTAGAAAGTAAGGAGTTTCAAAACTATTATCGTGATCTTGCGAAACGAGTAAAAGACAAAGAGATTGATTTGTTGATTGTAGTCGGCATGTTTTTAACTGGTTTTGATGCCCCCACATTAAATACCTTGTTTGTCGATAAAAATCTTAGGTATCACGGGTTAATGCAAGCTTATTCGAGAACTAACCGTATTTATGATTCCACCAAAACCTTTGGAAACATTGTTACTTTTCGAGATTTAGAACAAGCAACCGTAGACGCCATTACGCTGTTTGGTGATAAAAACACTAAGAATGTAGTTCTTGAAAAAAGTTACAAAGAGTATATGGAAGGGTTCGCTGATGTAGCAACAGGTGAAGCCCGTCGTGGTTATGTTGACGTAGTAAAAGAATTAAAGGAACGTTTTTCAAATATTGATGAGATTGTTACTGAAAGGGATAAGAAAGAATTTGTTAAACTTTTCGGTGAATATTTGCGGATTGAAAATATCCTACAGAACTATGATGAATTTTCAGGTCTGAAAGCTTTGCAAACTATAGATCTGACGGATTCGGATGCGGTTGAGGATTTTAAGTCTACTCACTATGTAACAGATGAAGATATAGCTAGCATGCAAGGGGTTCAAGTATTAGAGGAAAGGACGGTTCAAGATTATCGTTCTACATACAATGATATTCGTGATTGGCTGCGTCGTGAAAAAACGGGAAAAGAAAAGTGGAATTCCGCTATTGATTGGGATGATGTTGTCTTTGAGGTAGATCTACTGAAATCCCAAGAGATCAATCTGGATTACATTCTTGAAATTATTTTTGAACACAACAAAAAGGTGAAGGATAAAGCATCCTTGGTTGAAGAAGTTCGCCGCATAATTCGTTCTAGTGTAGGAAATCGTGCAAAAGAAAGCTTAGTCGTTGATTTTATCAACCAAGCTGATTTAGACAATATCCAAGATAAAGCCAGTATTATTGATGAGTTTTTCTCCTTTGCTCAGACGGAGCAAAAACGTGAAGCAGAAGAACTGATTAGTGCGGAACAACTTAATGAAGAGGCAGCAAAAAGATACATGTTAACCTCATTGAGAAGAGAATATGCCAGTGAAAATGGGACAGAGCTTAATGAAGTTCTTCCTAAAATGAGTCCTCTCAATCCAATGTATTTAACAAAAAAACAGAGTGTTTTTCAGAAAATCTCTGCATTTGTCGATAAGTTTAAGGGTGTAGGCGGGAGGATTTAACAATCTAAAATACCAGTTAATCAAGATTTTTAAAGTCTCATTCTAAAGTAACAAAATTGCATGGGTGGTGGTGTAGAATTATTTCATTCTGCATCATCATCTTTTTATTTACCGCTAAAATGGTATTTGTTAATCACCTCAAGCTCTATTGTTTGTACTCTTTTTAATTCAGTAATGTATGTTAATGAGGATTCTACCAATAATTTTTGCGTATGTTCATATATTGTCCATGTCTCACCTTTCATTTTTTTAGCTATCAAAGTCCCAAATTTCTTATAATCAGAAATAATTATATTGCGAGCCCTTAATCCCAAGGAATCCTCGTTCGGAACATATTGCAGAAGAAACCTAGTTAAACGTGAGACAAAATAATCTAATCTTTTATCTAGTTTCTTCAAAGAATCCCCTTCTTGCATTATGAAATCTACAAATAAAATATGAAAATGTGTTCCGCACTTATAGTAAAGAAATTCAATTGCGTTTTTTTGTATGCATTCATACTTTTCGAAAATATCATCCTCTTTAAGATTATAAAAATGAGAAGAAATACTTAATTGACTATTGGGAAACTTAGGCGTTTCGATTTCCCCAACCATAAACATTTGCCAATATGAATGATATTCTGCATACGGAACATAGTCGAACAGCACGTTGTTATATGTTTCTTTTAATTTGTCATCATCCCCATATAAAACATCAATAAGAAGCTTCTCAAATAAGACTTTAGATAGGTCGCTATTTTCAAAGTCTCCCCATAGTAATTCACGTTTATTTTTATTGAATCCCAACATTTCTGTCAAATGTTCCAATAGCGATTCCGAGATTAAATACGGATTTTTCTTGGGATAGGCTTTCCCGCCTGCAATATTTTTGATAATTGAGAGGTCGTATTTCGCGGATCTTTGTTTTTTTTCTGTATTATGTCCATCATAGTCATCCTTATTTTCATATCCTGCTAATTGGTAATAGGACAAATTCAACTCATCTTTTTTTACATGTACTCTTCTCCCAATCTCAGAGAAAATGTACTTTTTAGTTTCTGTATAAATCATATTACCTCCTAGGATGGTAGAATATATGATGAAATATACACATTTTATCACATATATGCAACCACCCTTAGTTACAATAAAATAAAAATGTCAAAGGAATCGCGAGTCCTGAGATAAATAAAACTATGCAATATGTACTAGTCATATTTGCAAATAAAGGAGAAGATCATGAAAACCAAAAACTCGCAGAACGCATACAATGAAGAAACGGCACGTCATTATATTTCTGACAACAAACCCATCATTAACGTCTCTTCAGATGTCGAAACTCAATATAACTGGATTGATGGAAAACGCACTGACGAAGTCACAGGCTACAAACTTTTCTTCTCTCAAGTGGGTGTAAATCCTTTTGCTGTAAAATTTGAAAAGAAGCCGATACTTCCACCCTTCCTTTTTGAAGTTAAGCTAGATAAACTCGAAGCAATCGAAATCCGCTCAAATGTGTATTTCCGATCAGAGGGGCTACGGGTTATTAAATGAATAAATCAGAACTTGAAGGCTACTTGCTTCAGGCTCTGAACATGGCTCTGCAGATTAACGGAGAGACCTATTACACAAATTCGTTTGATGTTCGAGTGGCGGATGAAGGCATTTTCTTCATCCCCCGTCTCCCTGCAAGCTATGTCGTCGATAACGAACTTTATCAAAAAATCTATCTTATTAGTAACGCAGCTCTGTACCCCGATTTTACGTTATTAAAACAAGCGGGAGCTTATTTTGTCCCATTGAAAACGGATGATATCCATATGAAACGTGCTCTTTTCTTCCCGTGGATATATGGTATTTGTAAGCGATTGGTTATTCGGGATATTGACGAATATGTTACGAAATTACCAGCGAACAAAGTGCCTGTCATGGAAAATTTCGAGTTCAACCTAAATAAGGTTACAAGTATTGCTATCGCAGGAAATTCAGGGTCAGGTAAATCTTATTTCCTCACCTACCTTCTATGCGTATTGAAGAAGAGCTCGAAGCTAGTAATTGTAGACCCCAAATTTGATATGCCAAGTAGATGGGGCAGAGAAAACAATGTCAGAGTGATAGCGCCAAGTGACAACAGAAACAAAAACGATTTTGTTTCAAGTGTGAATGCAGAGCTTAGTCAGTGTTTGGAGCTAATTCATCAGCGGCAACAGGTGCTTTACAATAACCCTCAAGCCGACTTTGAACACTACATGTTGGTCATTGACGAGGTTCTGGCTCTATCAGATGGGACTGCTAAGCCGATTAAAGAGGCGTTCTTTAGTTTACTATCACAAATTGCATTGTTAGGCAGGGCTACAAAAGTCCATTTGCTACTGGTATCACAGAGATTTGATAGTAATGCCATTCCTATTTCTTGCAGAGAACAACTTAATGTACTAATTCAAGTGGGCAATATAAATAGCAAAACGACACAGTTTTTGTTCCCAGACTTGTCACTTGAAGGAATAGTCATACCGCAAGAAATCGGGACGGGATTGATACAGGTTATTGACTCAGAGCATCCGTTTCAAATTGTTCCATTACTAACGCCAACATTTAATGATTTGAAAGGAATAATGTAGATGGGGAAACTAGGTAAATCATACTTCATACGCACGTTTCACATTAACGAATTTCTGTTAATAAGTTCGTTACTGCTACTTTTAGTTCTATTCACATTCAAGATAATAGGCGCTTTTCCGCAAGCCGAAAGACCACTGATTGAATATACAAAATTCTTGTACAAGGTTGTGGATGTAGTTCCCAAACTTTTAGAAGGCATGACTGCGGTAACTTTCCTACTTCTTATTATGTTGGTGCTTACTGAGATTATAACAAGGATATCTAAGGATTCACTAGGAAATTGGTTCAAGTCAATCTGGGTGAGCCACCGTTTAAGAAGGTTTCTAGTCAGGCAAACCGACCATGAAGGAGAAGGTGTTCTCAAGATTCAACAGCATAATAGATCAATACGAAAATCCGTCACTGATATTAGGAATAAAAAAATCACCTATCTCGTTAAATTGCCAAATGACATGCAAGCCCAAAAACTAATCTTAGAATCAAAAGAAATCCTTCGTGAAGAGATATCAAGTCGCTTTCCAGCCTACTCTTTCTCGAATTTTGAGCGGCCCAAACACTGGCTGAGGATTGAAGGAACAAAAATTAGATAAAGAATAGTGGAGCTTTTGCCTGCCTTGGGCAGAAGCAAAGTAGCTCCACTATTCTTGATAGATGGCAGAAAAAGCTATTCCACGGGGTTACTACGACCCCCGTGGAATCAATAATCAATAATCAATAATCGAGGAAAATGAACTATGGAAAAGAAAAAAGAGCAGAGAAGCAATAAATGGGCGTTCATATTCTATCAAGAAAGTGCCCCGGAGAACTATTTGGAAATTTTAGAAGAAATGCATATACCCTTTGTGTTGAGCCCTTGGCACGATAAAGACGTGAATAAAGAGACAGGGGAAATTAAAAAGGCACACAAGCACGGTGCACTATACTTTGAAAAGCTATTCGCAGGTTTCAAGCCTGATTAGCGAAAAGCTTAACGCTCCAGAGCATGTTGAGGTTGTGATGTCTCCAAAAGGAATGTATGAGTATTTCACACACGCTGAAAATCCAGATAAGATACCCTACCAAACAGAAGATATTGAGTGGGGGTGTGGATTTGAACTTGGAAAATTCCTTGTTGAGCATAATACCGGTGAATTTTTGAACAGCATTATTGATGTGATTGTAGAACAAGATTTTAAGGAATTTGAAGAACTTGTAATGTACGCAAGAAATAATGATTATTTGTTGCTTGAGTTAATCATAGATAAAACGTATTTCTTCTCAAGGTTACTAGACTCAAGGCGTTACAGTTCAAATAGACCCATTAAAAAATTTTATAAAGAAATGGGGGATGTCGATGAGTAAAACAATGGTGAACTCAGAAGACTTAAAGCGTGCTGCTTTCTCACCTTACACGGCTTCCAATATCATTAGACAAGCAAAACACTATATGGTACAACAAGGGTATGAGTTTTAAGAGGGACGGCGTATTTCTGTTGTCCCCTTACAGGCAGTGAAATCCGTTATCGGTGATGTTGAGTTGTCCGAAACGGAGGATTAAATTTGCCAAAAACTAGCTACCAAGATATCTATCAAGATGAAAATGGGCAATACTATTATGAGGTAAGCTTAGGTACGGACAAGATCACAGGAAAACGTATCAAACGTAAAGGTCGCAAGTCGCAATCTGGGAAGATATTTGAGTCAGCAAAAGAAGCCTATGCAGAAGCTATCCGTGTAAAAAATGACTTTTTGCAAACCCAAGGATATTCTGATTATGGCATGACCTTAGAACAATTCATGAACAATGTCTACATTCCACATTATAAGACGGAGGTGACGGAAGATTCATTTGAGTCACGGAATCAATCCATCTTTGAAAATTCTGCTCGAACGTTTTGGAAAGAAGCCATTACGGAAGATTACTTTGCACGATATTCAATTTTTTAGAACGTGGCTTCTAGATAAAAATGCGGCAGGATATTCACAGTCATATGCTTCATTGGTCTTTGGAATGTTGAAAAAAATTCTTGAATTTGCCGTTACTCTCAATTACCTTGATAAGAATGTTGCTCAGCTAGTGAAACCAATTCCTAAAGTGAAGACGGATGTTCCTTACTGGACGAAAGACGAAATTGAGAAAGTAATCTCAAAGATTTACACCGCAGATTTTTATGAGCATATGTGTTTTGTGATGTTGTGGGTCTACTATATGACAGGTGTTCGTGTGAACGAAGGAACAGCTCTCTGGTGGAATGATGTTGATTTTGAGAAAAAACAGCTTCGTGTTCATCATATGCTAGTTACTAAGAGTCGCAAGAATTACATTCGGAAGAACCACACGAAAACAGTTGATGGAAAACGGGTGCTGCTTTAGATAATGATACACTTGAAGTGTTACGTGTATGGAAAGAGCGACAAGCACAACACGGAAATATGGACTTCATTTTCTCCTATGATGGCTTACCCATGATTAAATCAACGATTGCCCGAATTATTGCTCGTTATGCGAAGCTTGCAGGTGCTCCAGTAATACAGGCAAAAGGACTACGTCATTCTCATGTGAGCTTTCTCATCAATGAATTAAATGCTTCGGTCTTGGTTGTCTCAAAACGTCTCGGACACAGCTCGCCAGAAATTACGCTAAAACACTATGCACATTTGTGGCGTGGGATTGATGATGCTGTCGCAGAATCAATGGCAGGCATTATCAAAATTAACACTGCAACGAGTAAGCAATTTGCATTCGTCGGTAATCAAGTGGTGAAACAATTGTCGCCAAAACTGTCTCCAAAGTAGTGGAAACACCTTAGAAATATGATAACAACAGGCTATATAAGCCCTACCCGCTCCATTGAGTGGGAATAGGATCGGAGCAACAATAGATTTCAAAAAAAACTCTCTTTTATTTGCGCGATTAGCAAATAAAGGGAGTTTTTTTATTTTCCAAGTTAATAATTGTTATGGAGACACCGTTCGTTTTTCACAAATCCTTCATGAATACGTTTAATTGAAAGGGCTTGCAACCGTCGAAAAGTTATGATAAATTGTACTTGTCTAAAAAATAGACAAGATAAATAAATACATTTTCTACTAAAGGAGCCAATCAAAATGATGACTACTACCAAAGAAACACCTCATATTAAACCAAACGGAGTAGAGATCGCTGAATCGATTCTGTTGCCTGGAGACCCTTTAAGAGCAAAATTTATAGCGGAAACCTTTTTAGAAGATTACCAGTGCTTTAACGAGGTAAGAGGCATGTTAGGATATACCGGGACGTATAAAGGCAAGAAAGTCTCTGTAATGGGTACGGGAATGGGTCCAGCGAGCATGGGGATTTATTCTTGGGAATTAATCAATGTATTTGGAGTTAAGAATTTAATCAGAATTGGTACCTGTGGAGCCATGCAAGAAAACATTGAATTATACGATGTGATTTTCGGTATGGGAGCTGCAACGGACTCCAATTACGGTCATCAATTTAATTTACCTGGACAATATCCGTTGACGGCTTCCTATGAGCTATTGGAGAAAGCGAAGAAAATAGCGGATAATCAAGGACAAAAGGTTCATATTGGTAATATTTTATCCAGTGAAATATTTTATAATGCGGATCGGACAGCTAATAAAAAGTGGCAGGATGTAGGGATTTTGGGCGTTGAAATGGAATCTGTAGCCCTCTATTGGAACGCTATCCAAGCACGTGTAAATGCGCTGTGTATTCTAACAGTGAGTGATCATCTTATTACAGGAGCAAAGACCACTTCGGAGGAACGCCAAACTGCATTTACTAAAATGATGGAGATCGCATTAGAGTTAGCGTAAATGCCCTCTTTGTTTGTAAAAATAATGTAAACGATATTATTCACTTTTTGTTTTTACAGCAGCGTAAACTTAAATAAAGTCGTTTCGGATATATTATTTTTAATTACTAGATAAGGGATGAGAGTAGAATGAAGAAATTTAAACGTGTACATTTGATCGTCATGGATTCAGTAGGCATTGGAGAAGGAAAAGATGCGGATCAATTTAACGATGTGGGTTCCCATACCCTACTACATATTGCAGAACATATGAACGGATTAAATCTGCCGAACCTAGCCAAATTAGGTCTATCTAATATTGAAGAAATTTTGGGAGTTCCGAAAGCTGAGAAACCACTTGCTTATTATACTAAACTACAGGAAAAATCAGTCGGGAAAGATACAATGACAGGTCATTGGGAAATCATGGGTTTAAATATTGATCAACCCTTTAATGTATATCCAAATGGATTTCCGGACGAATTAATTAAACAGATTGAGGACATCACTGGCCGAAAAGTAGTAGCGAATAAGCCTGCAAGTGGAACGGCTATTCTTGATGAATATGGCGAACATCAAATGAAAACAGGGGATCTGATCGTCTATACTTCTGCTGACCCGGTTCTCCAAATTGCAGCTCATGAAGAAATCATTCCTTTAGAAGAGTTATATGATATTTGCGAAAAGGTTCGGGAAATTACTAAAGACCCTGCCTATTTAATTGGTCGTATCATCGCTAGACCTTATCTAGGCGAACCTGGGAAATTTACGAGAACCTCTAATCGTCATGACTATGCCTTAAAGCCATTTCATAAAACCGTTATGAATAGCTTGCAAGACGGAGGTTATGATGTCATCGCCATTGGTAAAATCAATGATATTTTCGATGGTGAAGGCGTTACAGAATCCATTCGTACAAAAGACAATATGGATGGTATGGATAAACTGCTTGATGTAATTAAGAAAGACTTCACTGGAATGAGCTTTTTGAATTTAGTTGATTTCGATGCTTTATACGGTCATCGTCGTGATCCGGAAGGCTACGGAAGAGCATTAGAGGCATTCGATAAACGATTAGATGAGGTATTCGATTCCATCCGAGAAGATGATTTGTTAATCATTACGGCTGACCATGGAAATGACCCAACCTTCCCTGGTACAGACCATACTCGTGAGTTTATTCCTGTCCTAGTGTATTCCAAGCAATTAAAGGACAATAGCGCATTACCTGAGCATGATACCTTTGCTGATATCGGTGCGACTATAGCAGATAACTTTGATGTTGATATGCCAGACAACGGTGAGTCTTTCTTGCCATTTCTTAAATAATTGATATCACGTAAAAACCTCCAAAGTTTCTTTTTGGAGGTTTTTACGTTGTGATTGAAGCAGAGAATGACATTCCTTGTCGCTTGAAAAACGATGTGTCATAATGGGGAGAAAAGGACATCAGATGAATGAACACACATAAACTAGATAAATTGAAACGGCCGCTTTATATCAATGTATATGATGAGCTTCTTCTTCAGATTAACAAAGGAGAATACCTCGTAGGTAGTCAGCTTCCTTCAGAACCGGATTTAGCCAAAAAACTCGGGGTTAGTCGCGCTACTTTACGGCAGGCTTTAGTTCTTTTGCAAGATGATGGATTAGTTAGAAATGTACGCGGTAAGGGAAACTTTGTACTTGAGTCTTCTTATAAACAAGAGGATATTCAATTAGAGAAACTGAGCAACCCCATGCATAAATGTCATATAAGCATATTTGACCAAGTAGATTTACATTATCGGCTGGACCCGCAAACGGAACATACCAAACAAGTATTAAGAAGAGATTCATCTGCAGTTGTAGCTTTAGAACGTTTGTATAGAGCAGGAGGAGAGCTACATGCTTACGCTTTTACTTTTATGTCCATGCAAACAGTAGAGAGGTTATCTTTGGATCTTGATAATAAAGAGAGAATGCTGGATTTTCTAGAGAACAAGGCCTACGTAGATGCTAACCATGGGAATATTGAAATAAAATATACGCATACCGTTAACTTAGCTGATCGGAAAGGTAAATTAATGGGGCAGAACGAGTGCTTTTTACTACTAGAAACCCTGTACGACACAACGGAGCCAGATTATCCGTTAATGTATAATAAATTTTATATCCCACAGCAGTTCTCAAATTTAAAGTTAAATATGTCTAAAGGCTAACCAATAATAATAATGGATTAGAAAAACTCCCTTTTATCTGCGATATTTAGCAGACAGAAGGGAGTTTTTTTGACCCGAATCAAAGAGTTTTTCGATGGGGGATTGATTAATGCAAAATAAATCCTTCCTCTTCGTCCTCATTGCTTGGGAGGAAAGGCAGCTTCGGGTTCGTTTTCAATAAAGTATCCATCAACGCATGGTCAAAATTATGCTTTACTGCACAGTTGCGGTCAAAAATCATGGTTACCTCATCTCCCGGTTTACATGCCGGCCACTGGGGGAGGGAAGGGGTGTTAGGATTGCCATAGCGTGCAAAGCTTACCCAGGCACCACAGATACGTTCCTCCATCCGATCGGAAACTCCCGGAATGAGGCACACAGGAACACGTTTCGTATTATGGAATACGAAAGGGATCTCAGCGCAGTGCCATGCTATCTTGCCGCCCTCAAAAGGAAATTCATAAGCAAACAAGTAGGAGTAGGTAGGCGCTTCCTCGTGTACGGATTTCTTCTCAATAAAGTCCTTGGTTGGAATACGGAAGAAGGTATCTAAGAATAGCAGGTCAGACAAGTGTTTATCCGGATACGATTCCCTAAATTGTGCGACAAGATTTTCCGTATGACTGCCATACTTTTGAGTCAGCATCTCCATGGTGGCTTCCTCAGTCGCGTCCTGCTTGTTAGGGACACCGGGACCAAAAGCAAACTCACCAAATACGCTACCAATCAATACCGGAATGGTCTTCGCATGTTCGGTGAAACCCACCTCTCTAGGATCGCCTACATAAAATTCATTAGGCATAGGATTGCCGCCAATGTATTCCCCTTGCATTGCGAGCGCTGGTGCAACTTTATTATAAGCTGCAGCTAACTGATGATAAGGAACCGCTTCCAATTTTTCCACTTCGGCCACGCCCATATTAAGCTCTGCTAACAGTGCCTTTACTATGGCAGTGCTATCGGTCTTCCGGGTGTCCAAAAACCCATCAATTAATCCGCTCTGGATAACGCCCTTATGGAACAGACCGTCTGCTGCGGGAGTATTCATTAGTGTCCATACCTTCATACCGCCACCAGACTGTCCGTAGATGGTTACATTGTCCGGGTCGCCGCCGAAAGCTGTAATGTTTTCCTGAACCCATTTTAAAGCTGCCACCATATCGGCATTTCCGGCATTAGCGGAATTGACGTATTTATCTCCAAAAGCAGACAGGTTCATGTATCCCAGAATATTCAATCGGTGATTTAAGGTTACTACGACCACATCGCCGAACTCGCTAAGCTTGTCTCCTTCATAAGCTACCTGCTCAATAGAAGAGCCAGCAGCGAACCCGCCCCCGTGTAGCCATACCATAACAGGTTTTTTAGCCTGCGGTTCAAGGCTCTGGGTCCAGATGTTCAGATACTGACAATGCTCATCCATAGGCCAGTAACGGTGAGGAACCAGCACTTCCATGACGGGCTGATCCTGGGTTAACATGGGAGACACATAACCGTAAGCGAGTGCATCCTTAATTCCCTCCCAAGGCGCTATTTCTGTGGGCATCTGGAAGCGCTTGGCATCTGCGTACTTTATCCCGTGGAAGGTGTAAGTGCCGTTGACCTGAAAGCCTCTTATTTTTCCGGCTTTAGTCTGTACAATGGGTTCTGCTGAGGAACATACGAAATTTTTTGCTGTCATCATGGAAATCCCCCTTACATAAGATAGCCCTATTATAATAAAAGAAGGATAGTGAAAAATATAGGAAACTTATCTGCTTTATCCTTATTCTTTGCTTCTTTTCCGGAGGTCAGCAGGTCTGGTCTTAGGATAAGAAAATATTCATGATAAAAAAGTCAAGATTCCCTTATGCAGCAAAATTCCGCCCTCTAGAGGTCCTCGCTTCTTTTGCAGCCACATATGTCATTTGCATTTAAGTCTTGAATACAGGACTTTTGCTAAAACTCTATTGTAAGATCTGTGACAATATAGCCTCTAATGTTTTTGCTTGATAGGGCTCGCCAAATTCATATAATACATCGATTGCTGATTGGGCAAGCGCCGTTCCTTCTTCTTTACTGTTCCTTTTTATTTTAATTAGACCGTTATAATACTTATATACAATCTTAAAGAACAGCATTTGATATTGAGGATTGCTTATATTATTTAAGTTCTCTAATAAGATCTCTGCATAGCTTATTTGATTGATCATAATTAATTCGTAAATCATATTGGTTAGCATTACACATATGACATCTCGTCCGCGTTCGTGGGCTTCATATTTTTTCATAGACTTAATAAGCGTTTGAAAGAGTATATCTCTTTGATCGTAATCTATGTAATTTAAAGTATTTGTGAACAGCTGTATTTCTTGAAGGGTCCAGGATTGGAGATTGTTGAGATAGTTAGTGATCGTCTCAATATCTTCTGTCAAAATGACAGACTTTTCAAACTTATCCGTCAAGTTAAAGTGCTTTAATAATCTTATACGAGACCTGACTTCTGCCAGATGGACTTGAGAGATCAGATCCTCTCTCTGACGTAGTTCTTGATATAGTTCAATTAATGCTTCAAGATCGTTATTATTTCCAGCTTTGGAGTATTTATTGGTAAATGTATCGTGTTTAGATAGTCTATAACCTCTATAAATGTAGAAAAACTCGTCAATCCCCATCATAAGTCGATCTAAAATTTGTTCTAACAGTCTTAATGTGATCTCATGGTTTCCTTTTTCAAATTCAATGGCATATGATTTCGAGATAATATCTAAATACACTTCTTTTTGACTTAATCCCTTATTGGTCCGTATATTTCGAATAACCTCACCGTAGGTATTCAAATCGTTCGCCACCCTCTTATTGAAATCGTGAGCTTTTATTATATTTCAGAGAAAATTTAATTTGATTACGAAAAAATCATATTTTGACTTTTGAAAGCTTACTCATTGTGGTTTTTTTTGGGGTGAATGTAAATATTGATTAATAAATTAAATCCAATGGAAATTCCTTTAAAAGAAGGTCCTATTTATAAGACCTTTATCGTAATTGGACATAAAAACAATTATGATGTCAGTACGTTAGATGGATTAATGGAAGATAGGTTTTACATTTCCTTGGAAGGATTTGATTTATTATGAATAATAAAAATGATTTTTTCGGATTTGAGCGTAAAAATGATGATTTTCCGTTCTACAATGATTTGCAATCTCCTACTCTAAATTTGAAGAGTGGCCTCATTTTTCTTATTGCTGTAGCTGTGGGCTTCGCTCTTTTTCTTATTGGTTTTGGAGGCCCAGTACAACCTTTTATGAATGTGATTTTTCCATTGGCAGCAGTGATTTTTGTTGCACGAAGCCAATGGACGTCTTTATTCAGGAAATTAGTTGCTAAAGATATTATCTTAATTATTGGAACGTACATTGTGAATATTATTGTGACATTCGTTGCTGGTTTCGTTATTTCAAAATTGTTTAATGTGAGCGCTAATCCTGTAGGCGAAAGCTTCAATGGTAATTTTGCGGATGCACTTCCGATGTTCTTGAAGATGGTCCCCATGCTGTTTGGTGAAGAATTAATAACAATACTTCCATTCTTAGTTATTCTAGCATTTGGAGTGAAGAAGCTTAAACTGAGTAGAAAGTCTGCAATAATTGTAGCATGGGTTGTAGCATCCATTATATTTGGTGTATACCATTTACAAACATATAATTGGAACCTTGTACAAGCCATTCTTGGTATCGGTATTGCACGGGTCGTTCTACTTTATCCATACATTAAGACTAAAAATATCTGGACATCTTTTATAGTACATGTAATGAATGACTGGACACTTTTTGGATTTGCATTTTTATCTTCAATGCACCATTAATTAGGTTCAAGCGTTTACGATAGAGTCTAATCAAAAAACTGCAACTCCTTATTGAACAAGGGGGTGCAGTTTTTTTGTATTCAAAAAAATGTGATAGACGCAATATAGCTGCTTTATATGAATGTGATAAAATGGGAAAAATCTATCATAGGGAGAAATTAACATGGGGTTTTCTCTTCTCGGCACACTAATGGCCTTAATTATCCTTGCACCTAGTTTGCTAATGATTAAGTTTCCACCTGAGAATGCACCTGCTGGTGTTCGAGATGCAGGACCGGTCTTTACAATTTTGGAGAGAGTAGGGCAATTGGGTTGTATCGGCATTCTTGCAATCTCAAAGGATAACTTTCAACATGTCAAATTCGGTGTGATAGCTGCCTTCATCGTCTTGTTTATCGTTGTTTATTATGGTCTATGGGTTCGATATATAGTTAAGGGGCAGCAATTTAAATTATTATGGGACCCTTTAGTTTTTATTCCGATCCCGATGGCAGTTCTCCCGGTATGTGCATTCGGATTGGCAGCGATTTGGGGGAAATCTATTTTTTTGAGTATTGCAGTAGTTTGTTTAGCGATAGGGCATTTAGCTAATTCTTGGCATAGTTATATGTACTCCAAGAATCAATAACTAGAATTATAGGGAAATATACCCATGCAAATAGTGATTGGATAGTTAATAAGCTACATAACTAGAGCTGGTTTTACAGTAGATAAAAGCTTGGAAATGTGTGATTTACGAACAATGGAAAAAATAAAGTCGAAAATGTTCGCTTTTTATCATTGACAACTTATGTGGTATCCACCTAAAATGATAGAGCACAACAACATAATTCTTTCGTATATTTCCGGGAATTGGCCTGGAAGTTTCTACGAGGTCACCGTAATGACCTGGCTACGATTAAGAAGAGCAGAGCAACCCCACATGGTCCTGGATTTAGGGCTATGGTCACGGGTACTACTCTTTTTTTCGAGCCGGTGTCTATCAGATACCGGCTTTTTGTTGCTGTCAGACACAACATACCTTAGGGGGAGAACAATTTGAATCGGTTTTTCAAGTTGAAAGAGAACGGCACCACAGTTCGTACAGAAATCATGGCGGGTTTGACCACGTTCATGGCAATGGCTTACATCTTGTCGGTTAATCCGAGTACTTTAACAGCATTTGGCCGTATTGATATGGGCTGGTATTCTGTATTTCTAGCGACTGCGCTGGCAGCAGGTATTTTCACCATCGCAATGGGCGTGTTCATAAACTTTCCAGTGGCATTGGCACCTGGTATGGGACTTAACGCATATTTTGCTTCCGTAATTCTATCTTCCGCCACATCAGAGCATCCATTCACTTGGCAAATGGGTCTGACAGCCGTATTTATTTCCGGTTTGATCTTTATCTTGCTGACTGTAACTCGAGTGCGACAGATCTTACTAACTGCAATTCCTGACAGCTTGAAACATGCGATTACAGTGGGTATCGGGATGTTCATTACGATCCTTGGTCTTAAGAACAGTGGACTCATGACGATTGGTGTTGAAGCTGGTAAAGACATTCCTGCTAACACTTTCACAGATGTCCTTTCCTTTGAAACTATCATTCACATGGGTAGCCTAGAGAATTCCAATGTACAATTGGTAATTATCGGACTTCTTCTAATCTCTATCCTGATGGTATTGAACGTTAAAGGTGCAATTTTATTCGGTATCTTGGGAACAACTGTCGCTGGTATGTTGATGGGCGTAGTTGATTTCAGCGCATTGTCCAGTCCGGCAACGCCTTGGGTTCCTGACTTCACACAATTGAACTTCTTCCAATTTGACTGGGATGGTATCCTGCACACAGGTATTGTTTCGGCGATTGCAACCTTCACATTTGTAGAGCTGTTTGATACATTTGGTACACTTGTAGGTACAGCTCAACGTGCAGGTATTATGGATAACCCTGAAGAAGGTAATAGACGTGTAGGTAATGCAATGTTTGTCGATGCAGTTGCTGTAGCAGGTGGTGCGGCATTGGGTACTTCGACTACTACTGCTTTTGTAGAAAGCGCGGCAGGTGTTGCTGAAGGTGGACGTACAGGTCTTACGGCTGTAACAACTGGCGTATGTTTCTTGCTTGCATTGTTCCTTGCTCCAGTGGTTGCTCTTATTCCTGGATCTGCTACAGCCGCAGCATTGATCGTCGTAGGTGTGCTGATGGCACAATCAATTCGTCAAATTGATTTTCAAGATATGGTTGTTGCGATTCCAGCATTCCTTACGCTTGTTATCATGCCGTTCACTTATAATATCGCTAACGGTATTTCCTTCGGTATCGTAACTTATGTAATTCTTGCTTCTGTAGCTAACCTTGCGGGTAAGAAGAAATACGATATTCACTGGATGATGTGGGTACTTGCGATTCTGATCGTTCTCCGTTATGTATTCCTTGGTAGCGAAGGCTAATATATATAGAGTATTTCTGAAATTCATCTCGGGCTCCTTCATTACTGAAGGGGCCGTTTTTTTATTTTCGATTATGTATTCTTCTGTTCAACTTGTTGTAGGTTCTGCCTTTCCATCATCCAATATTTAGATTATATTGTTGAAGAGGTGATGAATGTTGTCCACAAGATTTAGCAATTGGTATTCTTATTTTAAGAACAATCCTTGGCCTCTCTTATTGTTTTTGTTAGGGGCTGTAGTTCGTATTCTTTACTTTGGTTCTATTCCAGGTGGCTTGAATCAGGATGAGGCATCTATAGGTTATGATGCTTACGCTATTCTTCATTATGGAATAGACCGCAATGGTATTCATTTACCTATTCATCTCATTGCTTGGGGAAGCGGACAGAATGCACTTTATGCTTACTTATCTTTGCCTTTCATATTATTGTTCGGACTCACTCCAATGTCTGTACGTGCTGTTAGCTTAATCATGGGTCTACTGGGTATGCTCGTATTCTATCTTCTTTCCAAAGAGCTATTTACTTCCAGAACTGCTGGTATTGCGGCCATGTTTTTTATCGCAATTAATCCTTGGCATATTATGATGTCTAGATGGGCACTGGAATCCAATTTACTTCCCACTCTGATTCTGCTCTCCGTTTATATGTTACTTAAATCATTTCGAACTCCAAAATGGTCTTATGGCTTTACAATCATGCTTGCCCTTTCACTTTATGCTTATGGAACCTCCTATTTTTTTGTCCCGATATTTGCTTTAGGTACTGGAATTCTTCTATTCTATACAAGAGCACTAAAGCTTCGGACTATTCTATGGAACGGTGTTCTGTTTATATTAATGGCGCTCCCAATCTTCCTATTTATTATGATTAATCGATTGTCGTTAGAAGGGATTTCGACTCCCTTGTTCTCCATTCCGAGATTGACGACGCCGCGTGTGGAACAAGTAACATCGATATTCGGAGGTCAACTCTTACATACAATATCAAGCAATTTCCGGGAATTTATGAAGATATTGATTAGCGGATCGGATGGTCTACCTTGGAATTCAATTTCACCTTATGGATACGCGTATCCTATTGCGTTACCTTTTGTTCTTATAGGACTTGTATTGATGTTCACAACATTACGAAGCCGTGGTCGTGAGAGAATGGGATGGGTCGTTGTTTTACTATGGTTGTTTGTTTCGGTATTGATGACCTTTGTTACGAACGTGAATATTAATCGGATGAATGTGATTTTCTATCCAATCATTTTGCTGATTGTTGCAGGGTTTATGTGGTTAAGCAAGAAAGTAAAAGTATTAGGAATTCTGTCGGCTGTAGCCTTTAGCTTATTTTTTGTTCTATTCACGACAGTCTATTTCCGTGATTATCCTAAAGAGATTGGACCAGCTTTCTTTGAATCTTTCGGTGAGGCTATTCAATATGCTTCTAAAGAGAGTGACGGGGACATTTACGTAACAGACAAAGTTAACATGCCCTATATTTATGTCCTTTTTTATGAGCAGATCAATCCCCATGATTTCTTAGCAACGGTTAATTATTCTAATCCTGGAGGTGCATTTCAGCAGGTATCTTCCTTTGGAAGATATAAATTTGGAAATTCAAGCATAGCTCCGGGAGAGGCAGCGACATATATCTTTTGGAATGGTGATCCCATTCCTGCTGAAAGCGATAATTATTCAGTTAAACGCTTTGCCAACTATACTGTTCTGACCGCTAAGACTGGGGTAATAGAGGAAGTCTCGGAATTTAAAAATGGAGGATTTGAAGAGGGGATATCAGGTTGGAGCTTCTCATCAGGTACGGGTGTAGCGACCAATAATCCCTATAATGGAAGTTATTTAGCCTATCTTGATCCGGGATTTGACAAAACGATTACACAATCTATCAGAATAGCAGAACCCGGAGAATATAAGCTTGCTATAATGGTTAGTGCCGGAGGAGAAGAAGGAAAAGTTGGCGTCCGAGTTAATGGGGGAGTGCGGGCAGAGACGGAAATACCTGTTAGTGAGATCTATCAAGAGCTTATACTTCCAATGGTATCTATCGGTCAGAATGAGCAAACTGAAATTTTTATTAAAGGCGGTAAAGGCTGGATTAACATAGACGAGGTGAGGTTGGAACGATGATCAAGAGTACACGTACGGCCGTAGTGACTGTATTGATGCTGTTATTGTTTTTGCTTCCTGTAACAAGCATTTATGCAGATGGAAATCTATTGCAGAACCCTGGATTTGAGGAGGGGGGAGAGGATGCTCCTTCTAACTGGACTAAGGATATGTGGATTTCTGGAGACAACTCTGGCATACTTTCAATCCAATCGGACGAGGCCCACTCCGGTAGTAAAGCGGCAGTCATTGAGAATATCGAGCCCAATCATGTGAAATGGGTGCAGACGATTAAGGCAACGCCGGACAGTTATTATAAAATTTCTGGATGGATCAAAGTTGTAAGTACCGCAGGCGAGGGAATGGGCGCCAATATCCTTGCCGTTGGAGTAGGCGGGGGTTATCCCAGCGTAACGGATACAGCAGGAGAGTGGCAGTATCTTGAATACATAGGTCAGACAGGACCTAAGCAGAAAGAATTCGGCATAGGTGCAGCTTTGGGAGGCTACTCTAGCTTGATTCAAGGTAAGGCTTATTTTGATGATTTGTCTGTAGAACAATTAGATGCAGCTCCCGAAGGGGCTAATGTCATCTCACTGGATAGTGCAGCAGTTAATCAGGATGCGGGTGGCAAAAAAGCGGATACCCCACATAAAGTATCTCCAACTAAGATGCTGTTGATCTCAGCACTGTTCAGTGTGTTTTTTGCAGTGCTTTATACAAAAGCATTCCGCAGTGAGAAGCTAATGAAGCAACCAGAGAATGTCTATTTCAAATGGTTAAGTATTGCCATCGGAGTTGCTTTTATCCTAAGGGTTTGGATGGGTCTGACGGCACAAGGCTATCAGAATGACATGAATACCTTTATAGCTTGGGGACAGCGTATGGTTGATTTAGGTCCAGGCAAGTTTTATGAGGAAGGGTATTTTGCCGATTATCCGCCAGGTTATTTGTACATTTTGTACCTGCTTAGTCTTATTCGCGGCGTATTTGGCTTTGTCCATGATTCGGGTGGAGAGAATTTACTATTTAAACTACCGGCTATTATTTCTGATTTAGTGCTGGGTTACATCATATATCAAATATCTCGCAAAAAACTGGGTACAGGGATAGCTTTTGGCTTAATGCTATTGTTTCTGTTTAATCCGGCGGTGCTCGTTAACTCAGCAGCGTGGGGACAAGCGGATTCGTTCTTTTTGATTTTCCTGTTGCTCAGTATTCATGGCGCTGCGAACAAAAAGTTTGTTCAATCCGCGATATTGTTTGCATTAGCAACATTAATCAAACCACAAGCGTTAATATTTACGCCGGTATTGATGTTTGCTTTTTATCATCACCGTGCTTGGAAGCAGCTTGGATTAGGAGCTTTGTATGGATTAGGTATATTCGGATTGCTTGCTGCACCATTTTTCTGGAATAACGGTGGTTTAGTTGGGCTTATTAATCTGTATAAGAGTACCTTATCTTCCTATCCCTATTCTTCTGTGAATGCATTTAATTTGTATGCACTGACTGACCCCATGTGGTCATCCCTTGACTTAACCTGGCTGGGCATTACTTATCGTGTATGGGGCTTCATATTTATTTTAGTGGCAGTAGCCGTAGCAGCGTTTTATTCCTTCAAAAAAGATCGCTTGGATTTATCCAAATCCTACTTTATCGGTATGGTGCTCATTGTAGTGGTCTTTGTGCTAGGAACCAAAATGCATGAACGCTATATGTTCCCTGCTATTATTTTATGCATGTTCACTTATGTAGCGAGTCGGGATCGTAGGTTTTTATCCTTATTCCTTGGATTCAGCTTAACGCAGTATATCAATGTAGCTTATACGTTGACCCATCTGAATGCAGGTGTAAATCCAGGTGCAGATGGAATCGTTTTGGTCACTTCTATCACTAACCTGTCATTATTGCTATACATGCTCTACATCGGTTACGACGTGTATGTTCGTGGAGGAGTAAAACCTCTTCCAGCACCACCAACACCTGAAGAAAAATATGAGGAAGACCTTAAAGTCGTCGAGCAAATAAGACCGCACCAGAAGGGAGGGAGACTTAAGCGATGAAGTTTAAGCGTATAGATTGGATATGTATTCTTGCCATTACTGCCGTTTACGCGGCAATTGCTTTATATAATTTAGGTTCTACTAAATCTCCAGAGACCTTGTGGGAGCCAGCTGCCAGCGGTGAAAGCTTCTATGTAGATCTAGGACAGACTAAACAATTGGAACGAGTGAATATATTCGGTGGTGTAGGTACCGGTAAGTTTAAGCTTGAGTTCAGTGAATCTCCTGATGTTTGGAGCAATCCGCTGGATGTGAGCGAGGATGTTGGGAATGTCTTTATCTGGAAAAGCCAACCTTTGAACGTTGCAGCAAGATACGTGAAGTTTACAGTCACATCTCCAGGGTTCACTTTAAATGAAATGGCCTTCTATGAGCAGGGAGGCGAAAGAGTACCTCTTCCTATAGCCGGTGTTACACCGGATGCTAATGCAGCCGCAAAAAGAGGAGAACCTGCCAATCTTTTTGACGAGCAGTCACTCATCCCAGAATATTCTAACTTTATGAATAGCACTTATTTTGACGAGATCTACCATGCACGGACAGCTTATGAATATACACACGGGATTGTGCCTTATGAGAACACTCATCCACCACTAGGCAAGCTATTGATCGCAGTAGGGATGGAACTGTTCGGAGTCAATCCTTTCGGCTGGCGTATTATCGGAACATTGTTCGGGATTGCCATGCTGCCTCTCATTTATGTAATGGCACTACGTCTCTTTAAAAAGAGCAAATATGCAGCACTTGCAGCTGGATTGTTCGCACTGGATTTTATGCATTTCACACAAACAAGAATTTCTACGATCGATGTATACGGAGTATTCTTCATCATGTTAATGTTTTATTTCATGCAGCGATATTACACTATGAATTTCTTCAGGCAGCCCTTAAGAAAAACGCTAATTCCGTTATTCTGGTCCGGTCTATTTTTCGGAATTGGTGTAGCCTCCAAATGGATTGTACTGTACGGAGGAGCTGGGCTGGCCATTATGCTAGCGATTTCGCTCTTCGAGCGCTACAGAGAATACCAAGCATCGGGACGGTTGCTCGCGGAAGGGAAGATCAAAGACAAAGAACTGCTAGGCACTTGTCGCGAAGCCGTAAATTCATTCTGGAAGAATACCATTATTACACTAGCTAGCTGTATTGCATTCTTCGTAATCATACCGGTCGTTATTTATAGTTTATCTTTTGTTCCGGGTTTATCTGCTTCCGCAGAGGGCTTTACTATAAAAGGCTTGATTGATTCTCAAAAGAACATGTACAACTATCACAGTCAGCTTGTAGCTACACATCCTTTTGCGTCCTCCTGGTGGCAATGGCCGTTTATGAAGAGACCCGTCTGGTTCTTCAGTGGCAGTGAAGGATTGCCGCAAGGTCAGGTCAGCAGTATAGTGACTATGGGGAATCCGCTTATCTGGTGGACGGGTATATTCGCAATGCTGGCAACGCTGTGGATTACACTGAAACGCAAGGATAAGAACCTTTATATGATCTGGATCGCATTTTTCTCACAATATGTTCCGTGGATGCTTGTCCCAAGGGAAACCTTTATCTACCATTATTTTGCTATGGTGCCTTTTATGATTCTTGGTATTGTATATATAATGAAGTTGTTAGATAGTAAGTATCCTGAGGCTCGTTATGTTAGTTATATCTATGTGGCTGTTGCTTTACTGCTCTTTGTCGCCTTCTACCCAGTCCTATCAGGGATGCAGGTAAGCGGAGATTATGTGAAGGATATGCTGCGTTGGTTCCCATCTTGGGTTTTCTAAGATTTTTTCAATATCTATAACAATAAGTTTATGCTTACAGCGTTATTATGAGGAATAGAAAGTTGTAACGCTCCATAAAGCTTTTAGGAGGAATAAAGGTGAAAGCCAGATATAGTGTAATTGTACCCATGTTCAATGAGGAGCAAGTAATTAGCGTTACTTATGAACGTTTGAAAAAAGTAATGGACGAATGCGGCGATACTTATGAGCTAGTCTTCGTTAATGACGGAAGTCGTGATCGTTCGGCCCAGATGATTCGGGAGATCAGTGATCGGGATGAATGCGTCAAGCTAATTGACTTCTCGCGTAATTTCGGACATCAGGTAGCAATTACAGCTGGCATGGACTATGCCGAAGGTCAAGCGGTTGTTGTTATTGACGCTGACCTTCAAGATCCACCGGAGGTCATCTTGCAAATGATCGAGAAGTGGAAAGAGGGCTATGACGTTGTGTACGCGAAGCGGCTGAAGCGCCGTGGAGAAACGATGTTCAAAAAAGTAACGGCTAAGATCTTTTATCGGTTGCTCAGCAGCATGACAAGTGTAGACATTCCTACGGACACAGGTGACTTCCGTCTTATTGATCGTAAGGTATGTGATGTCTTGCGGGGTCTCAAGGAAAAAAATCGGTATGTCAGAGGTTTAGTGAGCTGGGTCGGCTTCAAGCAGACGATGGTGGAATATGAGCGGGAAGAACGATTTGCAGGAGAAACTAAGTATCCTCTTAAGAAAATGATTCGCTTTGCGCTGGATGGGATCACTTCTTTTTCGCATAAGCCACTTAAGATTGCTACGTATGTCGGATTCTTTCTTTCCTTCTCCAGCTTTCTCTATTTATTCTTCGTATTGTTTCAAAGAATCTTTTTCACCTCATGGACGGTTCCGGGTTGGGCTTCCATTGTAGGCGTCAATTTGCTCTTTAACGGTATCGTTCTGATGCTGCTAGGTGTAATCGGTGAGTATATTGGACGGATTTATGACGAGTCTAAGGATAGACCATTGTATATTGTCAGTGAGACCATAGGATATCGTAACGAAGAAGAAGTGGATCGCCGGAAGGATTATAATGATGTCAGATAAGAACTTGCGGACTGCTTTCATACAGTTTCTCAAATTTAATGCTGTAGGTCTGGTAAATACCCTCATTGATTTCGTAATCTTCACATTACTGAACTCACTTGGGATGGTATATGCATTGGCACAGGTGATTTCTTATAGTGCAGGGACAGCGAATAGCTTTATTTTGAATAAAAAAGTAACCTTTCGGGATCGCGATCGTGGCAAAAAAGAAGGTTTTGATAAGGTACAGTTGTTGAAGTTTATCATGCTGAATCTGGTGGTCTTAGGGATATCGCTGCTATTAATGCATCTGTTGACTGACAAGTTAGGCATTCAAGTGTTGATCTCCAAGGTATTAGTAACCTTTGTTACGGTGATCATTAATTTCTTCGGAAGTCGTAAATGGGTATTCTAAAATCAAGAGAATCAATACACGGAGGTGACAATCATGCGTAAATTCTCGTACGTGCTCATACTGGCTGGGATCCTTATCATGCTCTATCCAAAAGCTAACGAATGGTATAACGACTGGCAGCAGGATAAGCTATTAGAATCAGCTGAACTCAGCACCACTGAAAGCACTCCACCACCTGATCTGAAGAGCAGATATGCCGAGGTCACTCAGCTACTAGCGGAGGAATCCGTTCTAGATGCACAAGCACAGCCGCAAGAAACAGAAAAGCCGGAACCGGAAATTGAAGTGGGTGGCAAAGTCATCGCATTAATTGAGATCGATAAGATCGATCTGAAGCTGCCTGTATTAGAAGGGGCTACTAAAGCGAATATGAAGCATGCTGCGACCCATATGAAAGAAACAACTCCATTAGGAGAAATAGGGAACGCTGCAATAGCTGCGCATAGAGCTAGAACTACGGGCAGATTGTTTAACCGATTGAATGAGGTTGTGATTGGGGATACGATTACGGTAAAAACTAGCGATCAGACTTATAATTACGAGGTTTATGATATTTCTGTTGTACTTCCTAGTGATGTGTCTGTTCTAGACGGGAATAACAAAGATAAAATTCTTACCCTAATTACGTGTGACCCACTAGTAGATCCTACACATCGTTTGATTGTTCATGCCAAGCTTTCCTAATCGTTGACGAGAAATAACAAGAGAACTCAAATACAGAGAAATAACTATAAAATAATAGTAAATCTAGCAATTTTGTTCTTGTTTACGAGGATAAATATGGTAGTATAAGACTATAAAAGCTAAACACGATAAACGGCAAACCTATCGAAAGGTAGGGACGC
>NZ_NFUX01000101.1:0-18187 GCF_002264385.1 Paenibacillus sp. VTT E-133280 | reverse complement strand
ATCGTTGGTGTGTAGAACAGTTAACGGGAATTGTTCAGAAGTATTGAAATCAATCTGTGCCATAACCGCATCATGATCGGATACCCGACCTTTCGATGGTGAGAAGTCCGCATTTAGATGGACGACATCTACTTTTGAAGAAGGCGTTAGATTTTTACTGACAAGAATATGATCTAGTACTTGAGAGTTTCCGTCATAGGTATACGTATACTGCTCATTTAAAGGCAGTGTATCGATCAAATTGTCTAGCTCTGAGCCTTTTAAGATTGTTGCAGTTTTAGTGAATTGGAAATCATTCAAATCGCCAAGCGCTACTACGTTGGCTTTAGGATTTGCAGTCAGAACCTCTTTGACAAATCCGTTTACGACTGCTGCAATTTTATGACGTTGTGTTTCACTGGACAATACGGGGGGCTGAACATTCCCAAAAGGACCATTATCGCCGCCTTTTGAATTGAAATGGTTTGCGATCACGATCACTTTTTCGCCGCCGAAAATAAATTGTGCAGCGAGGGGTTTACGTGAACTTGCAAATGCGGCATTCGTTGGATCAATCCGTCCCGGATTGTAAGTTAGCTTATCTGTCGCTGTGTTGTAGCCGACGGATTGTGTTGCAGAGCCTTTTTGTCCAGTAACACTGTCTGCAAGCTGTACTCTTGTAGGGTTGTACAGGAATCCTACGCGAATGTTTCCGCCTGGGGCTCCGCCATCCTTATTGTTCTCCGGAGCGATATCTGTGTATTTGTATACAGGACCGCCAGCGGTTTCAATAGCTTTAATTAGCTCGTTTGCGCTTGCTTCAGTGATTCCGTTATCGGTTTCACCATTGCTGTCCTGCATTTCGACCACGCCGATAATGTCAGGCTTTTTCATATTATTCGTGATGGAGTCGGCAAGCTTCTGGATTTTTGTTGCTCCGACACCTGGGTAGAAGTTCTCAATGTTGTATGAAGCGATTAATAGCTTGTCCTCATTAACCTCAAGAGTAGTTGTTTCTTGTTTAAAGGTACTTGGGGTAATGGTTGGCAGCTTACCGTTCTCCGGAATTACTTTGAAATTACCATTGTTGTATCCGATGACCCCTGTAACATCTCCAGCGAACTTATCTCCGGTGATGACTTCTTGACCCGGATTTCCATAGGCAATGATAAGGCGCTGAGGATTGAATTGGTTATATTCCTTTAGAACTAGTCCACCAGCTGGTGTGATGACATCAGGAGTATCATTTTCTACTCTTGTAGGGATGTTATAAAGCATGGAATTTCCGCTACCACTTGTCCAGTAAGGACTAATGATCGTAGGGGTAGGGAGTTTTACAAGCATACCTTCTAACGATTCATAGAAATCAATAGCATCTTCACTAGGTTCAAAATCCGCCATGCCGTCATTATCAATGATGGAAGAAGGAATAGCTCTTCCACCTTTGCCAAGTACGATAGGTTCAGGCACAGTATAACTAGAAGAGGAATCTACTGTTAGTGATGTCATATTAATTTGAGTGGAGGTTAGATTGCTCGCACTTCCTTCGTTATACTCGGAAACGGCTCCATTAACGCGCACTAAATCTCCAACTTTAGGCTTAAGGGATGCATTTGTGCTGTAAACGAAAATACCTTCCGATGTGTTCACGTTATTGTCCGGCTGAGGGTCCTGCATAAAGAAACCTCTATAAGCGCCAGTTGCGAAAGTGTATCCGTATTGGGTAACGATGCCTTCAACATCAGTAACGTTCTGGCCTGCATACTCAGAAGTATGAGATTCTCCTTGGATATCATGGATACGAGGGAGATCAGAAGCTTTATAAGCAAAGGTATACACTTTACTGGTCTTGCCATCTGCTACGACAATTGCATTAAGGGTAAGATCTTTACTAACTGTAATTGGATCTGAATAAAGTTTGCTTGCTGCGGTTGGTTCTGTTCCATCAGTCGTGTAATAAATCTGTGCTCCAAGGGTAGGACTGGATAGGGTCACAGCACTTCCTTTAATGATGCGACCTGCACCAGGGCTCGCCATTACGGAAAAGGTTTCTTCCACCATAGCGTTTTCGTTAAGTGGAATGAATTGATAAGTTGTATTATATTGCTCAATAACCCCAGTAATGCTGTCAAAGGTTTTACCCTTAACGAGTTTAGGCAGGGTAGAGAAAATTGTGAATTGCTGTCCACCTTGACTTGCAGTCACTGTATTTCCATTTACATTGTCTATGGTCACATTATTCATAGTAACTAGCTGAGCTTCATGGCTTTCGCCGTTGGCTGCAGACAAGTCAGCTGCTGTAATCAATTTAGGTGCAGGAACACCCACATCATTCGCAACGATAGAATATTGAAGTCCACTTTGGAATTTGATTTCTTGCAGGTTGCTGTAGATATCCATCGTGCCACTAACTTCAACACGATCTCCAACGTTGGCGAACTCTGGGAATCCGTAAAGTACGATCCCGCCGGATTCATCCTGAATATACATTTTTGCTGCATTAATGTGAGTTACGATACCTTCTGTTGAAATATTCTGGCCTTTACTAGCAAGGCGTGCTGTTGCGACGTCTGTTTTGGTCAGAATTGTGTAATCAAAAGCCGTTATAGGGCTATCCGGCATATTTGGTTCTGAAGCATACGCCTTAATTGTAGTGTCCTCAGTTAAGGTAATAGGCCCTGTGTAAGGTTGGAAATCAGTTGAACCAGCTGCTCCATAAACAGCTGAATAGACGGATGCTCCAACTGTCGGAGAATTCAGAGAGATTTCAGTACCTACCGGCCAGGCATTAGCGGCTGGTGAAGCTACTACGGAGCTAGCTGTCTCCGGTGCTTTACCATAACTACTATTGCGTGGACTTGCTGCTTGAACAACAAAATCCGTAACGTTGTTGTCCGTATCTAGACCACGGCTATCTGCTGGCGCACCAGCTGCGGCTTTACGAATAGCGGCTGTTGCGTTGGTGAGAGCAGGGGTTGGAGTTCCCTCAACACCTGTAGCTGTACCGTAGCCAACTAAATCTATTGTATTATTCGAAAGGTCAACCAAGTCGACTTTACCGTTTGTTCCACTCATAGCTAGGATACCTGTAGCATCAGGAGCAGGTAGTGCAGTAGTTCCTCCTGTTCCTGCAGCCTCTTGGACAAGGTAGTATCCATTTGCAGGAATCGTTCCTGTTAAATCTGTTCCGGTGCTAAAGGTTCCAGTAGCGGAAGTATATCGGACTTTCCATCCAGTCAAGACCACTGGTTTGTTGGTAGGATTGTATAATTCAATAAAATCATTCTTAAACTCTGCTCCGCTGTTTCCTCCACCGCCATAGACTTGTGAGATAACAACATTGCTATTATCCGGTGCTGCCTCGGCAGTCTGAATTGCTGGTAGCACACTGCCGACAAGCATTAATATTGCCAGTCCACTAGCCCACCATTTCCTTACTCTTGAAGAAATAATCATTTGGATAAGTATTCTCCCCTCAAATCTTTTATTAGAAACCTACTAAATCTTATCATTCAAATGTAAAATGAAAGGTTGGTTTGCATTAATATAAATTAAAGGTTCTATAAATTAAAATAAAAAAATAAAAAGTTATTGTTTTCGCATAAGAATAGGGGCTGAAAATAGTGCGTAAATACAATAATCCTTAAAAATCTAGTGTTTATTGGAGGATGAATAATCCCATATATGAGTTAAATTTTACATTTGAATAACACATAGAGAAGGCGTTGTTAGGCTCGATTATTTGGGAGGTCTTAGAACAAAAAAATGCCCATTCAGCTTCTTGTTGAGAAGTGAATAGGCATTATTTATTTCAAATTTACTTGGATAAAACAGACTACTGTTGTAGAAGCTCTAGCCGCTCTAATCCGTCCATATATTTGCGCAGCGCCTGAGGGATGTAGATAGAACCATCCTCTTGCTGGTGATTCTCCAGCAGCGGGATCAGAATTCTTGGTGTAGCGACTGCGGTGTTATTTAAGGTATGGCAGTATTGTAAGCGACCATCAGCATTCCGATAACGGATGCCCGATCGGCGAGCTTGGAAATCGAGTAGATTAGAAGCCGAATGGGTCTCACCGTATGCGCCTCTGCTAGGCATCCATGTCTCGATATCATACTGCTTATGCGTCTTCAGGGACATATCCCCTGTGCAGACAGCCATGACTCGATAGGGGAGCTCTAAGAGCTGAAGGATGTGCTCGGCATTTGCGAGGATCTCGTGAAGTATATGGTCCGAGACACCTTCGTCATTTCGGCATAAGACGACTTGTTCAATCTTCGAGAATTGATGAACACGGTACAGCCCGCGCACATCTCGCCCCGCTGATCCGACTTCACGGCGGAAGCAAGTCGACATTCCAGCTAGTCGCATCGGTGTATCAAGCTCTACAATCTCGTCGCTGTAAAGCGAAACTAGCGACACTTCCGATGTGCCAACCAGCCAGCGATTATCTCCGCTGAGCTCGTACGTCTGATCCATCCCACCGGGAAAGAATCCGGTTCGCTCCAACGCTTCAGGGCGGACAATTACAGGAACATCCATCACGGTGAATCCGCGTGCAGTGAGCACATCTAGGGCTAGTCTCTGTACAGCAAGATGTAACATCAGTCCTGCTCCTTTAAGCACATAGCTGCGGGGGCCGCCTGCTTTGACGCCACGAGGGATATCGATGATATCGTGGAGTTCACCTAGCTCCACATGATCACGAGGTGTAAAGCCGAATTCCGGCACCGCTCCGTTCAACCGCAGTTCTACGTTATCGTTATCATCGTGGCCGATGGGTGTATCCTGCGACACCGGATTCGGTGCGAGCAGCATGAGCTCTCTACAGCAGCGTTCAGCCTCGTTCAAATCTGCTTCCAGCAGGTTCAGCCTATTATTGAGTTCTCGTACCTGTGCTTTGACGATCTCTCCAGCAGGGCGGTCACCCTTACGTAGTAATTGTTCAACCTCTTTGGTTAGCCCATTACGTTCGGCTCTTATCTGTTCTGTTTCTTGTCGCAGGCTTCGGCGCTTTTCGTCCCAATTCAGCAATTCATCCAGTGGGAAGTCGACTCTTTTCCAGGTGGCAGTGTTTCTTACAAGTTCCTGATTATCCTTAATCCAGTTCATTTCCAGCATACCGTTTCGCTCCTTTTTGTTTAAAAGATAAGGAAGTGTAAGGTTCATCCTTCACTTTATCCTTCTATTTCTCGCACAAACACTTACCGTCCTTATAAGGACGACGAAGGTGATTATGCTTGAAAAAACGCAAAAAACGCCCTCATCCATGGGACGAGGAGCGTCAGCTCGCGGTGCCACCCAGGTTGATCGAATCTCCTTAACAACAGGAAAGAATCGACCCTCTTTGGTCTTCGCGGTAACGGGCGAAACCCGGTGAACTTAGGGAGTCATTATAGGCTCCGGTCGCAGACGCCTCACGGTTGGATGCCGATCATTGGCCTGATTCTTGGATTTAATATTGTTGCTTAGTATATCGCAAGAGTGGGATGAGCGCAAGCGTTTATGGTTTGACAATAATATCTAATCTGCGATAGGATTAATATTAATTTAAAGTATTCCTGTCGGGTTAAATATTGCAGTGTGAGCTGCTCAAGTGGGATGAAAGAGGTGGAGAAGTGGCTAAAATTGTTGTGATTAACGGAACGCCTTCCCTGGTATCGCGTATCAATGCAGTTATAGAGTATGCGGAGGCAAGCTTAACGGATCAGGGCTTTGAGGTTGAGCGTATTAACGTAGCTGAGCTGCCAGCGGAAGATTTGATTCACACCAAGTTTGAGAGCGATGCTATCGTCAAGGCGAATGGCCTTGTAGCTGAAGCGGATGCGGTAATCGTGGTTAGCCCGGTTTATAAAGCCTCTTATACAGGCGTGCTGAAGACCTTCTTGGATCTAGTTCCGCAAAAGGGATTGGCCGGCAAAATCGTACTCCCGCTCTTCATGGGTGGCAGTCTTGCACATCTCCTCACGATTGATTATGCTTTGAAACCTGTGTTGTCTGTACTCGGTGCACGTTACATTCTTGGTGGAGTGTATGCCGTGGATTCTCAGGTGGTTCGTAATGATCACGGCGTGGTAGAGCTTGCTGAGGAGCTGAAGCTGCGACTGAATGATGCATTAGCTGAGCTGGCAGAAGAAACTACACATCGAATAGAGCGCAAGGCTTAGGACTCAGCAGTAGGCATTCTGTTTCTGATGGATTCATAACAAATATATAAGCGTCTCATTCATTCCTGATGTAAGGGTTGAGGAGACGCTTTTTTGCTATAGCCAAAAGGCCATCTCACTGTAAAAGTAGAGAATGGCCTCTTTTTTATCTATGGATCGTTATAGTCCAGTCTTACAAATCGTCAAATCCGTTATCATCGCCAACCTTACCGTAGTTGCGGGACTTGGCTTCGAAGAAATCAGTTTTCGTAGCATTCAGCGCATCGTCGGAGAAAGGCTTGATCCAAGGCATGCAGTTAACATCAACACCTTGGTAAGCTTTTTCCATACCCATCAAAGTCAGACGTTTGTTCGCTGTATATTTGATATAGTCGCTAAGCTCGTTAAGGTCAATGCCACGAACATTAGTGAGAGTGTAGTAAGCCCAGTTGGTTTCAAGCTCTACCGCGCGGTCGATGGTACGGTATACGTAATCCATGTTTTCTTTGGTGTTCAGCTCAGGGAAGTCTACGAGCAGCTGCTTAAATACTTCTGCGAAGAAGTAGCAGTGCTGATTCTCGTCACGTTGAATATAAGAGATCATTTGGCTGGTCGCCATCATCTTCTGGTCACGGGCCAGATTGTAGAAGAAGGCGAAAGTGCTGTAGAAGAAAATTCCTTCCAAGATGAGATCTGCTACCAACGCATGGAAAAAGGTTTGTTTCGTTGGATTATCACGGAACTCTTGATAAATATCGGAGATAAATTGGTTGCGCTCCAGTAGAACCGGATCTTTCTTCCAATACTCGAAAATCTCTTTCTGTTCACTATCCGACACGATAGAGGAAAGAACATAGGAATACGATTGGTTATGCACTACTTCTTGTTGCCCGATAATGGCAGAAATAGCTTCTAGTGAGGAGTCGGTGAAATAACGCTTCACGTCGCTGACGAACATCGTCTGCATCGAATCCAGCACAGCGAGCAGGGAGATGTTGATCTTAAATACACGTTGCTCCTCTGCATCCAGCATAGGGAATTGTTGCGCATCTTTGGACATTGGGATTTCATCCGCGATCCAGTGATTAAGCAGAAGGACCTTGTACAGCTTGTACATATGAGGCATTCGAATATCATTCCAGTTCAGAATGCCTGAGCATTCACCGTCGATAATGCGTGTGGATTGGTTAGGTGCTTCAGTATTAAAAATCTTTTGTAATTGCATTTCTTATCCCTCCATTTTTTTGCGCGGGTAATCTTTCTTTGGTGTCTTGTTCATAGAAAGACGGTGATGGAGTAACGGAGAGGAAGTTTGGAGCTGTAGGAGCGTCAGCGACCGCCTTTGTCATCGGATGTCATCCGCTAATAGCGGTAAAGATCAAGACATCTGATGACAACAGCGGCCGGAAGCCCAAACATTCCTCGCAGTTACGAAATTCATCATCGTTTTTCTATTCAGGGCACTAAGATAATTAGCTAGCGCAAGAATCACACTCTTCTATTGTCAAAGCACGGCTACGCACATAATAAGTTGATTTCAATCCGCCCTTCCAGGCGTTCAGATGCAGCTCAAGGAACTCGGTAGCCTTGATGTCAGGACGAACATACAGGTTGAAGCTTTGGCCTTGATCGACGTGACGCTGACGAGCGGAAGCCATGCGGATCGACCAGTTTTGGTCAATGGTGAAAGCTGTCTTATAGTACCAGATTGTCTTGTCGGACAGATCTGGTGCCGGGTTAGCGATCTTGTAAGTTGTTTTCTCTTCATAGGAAAGCAGTTCATACAAAGGATCAATGCTGGCTGTGGAGCCGGCAATAATCGATGTGGAGCCGTTCGGTGCAATCGCGAACATCCATGCGTTACGAACACCGTCTTTAGCCACTTCTTCTTGCAGCTCGCGCCATTGTTCAGTGGTTACATATTTACCTTCTTGTTCACCGCTAACGTAGCCACGTGAAGTAAAGTACGCACCTGTCTCCCAATCGGAACCGGCGAACTTCGGATAACGGCCTTTTTCACGGGCAAGCTCCATGCTCGAACGTACCAACAGGTAGTTGATGTGTTCATACAAATGATTGTTATATTCTACGGCTTCATCAGATTCCCAACGAATGCCCTTGAGTGCTAATAGGTGATGCAAGCCGAATGTGCCGAGACCCACTGCGCGGTACTGGCTGTTCGTGTATTGTGCTTGCAGAACTTCAATATTATTGATGTCGATTACGTTGTCCAGCATACGTACTTGGATAGGTACAAGTCTTTCCAGCACGCCAGCTGGAATCGCACGTGCCAAGTGAATAGAATTTAGGTTGCAGACTACGAAATCGCCAGGAATCTTGGAGATAACAATCCGGGTCTTGCCATCTTTGGTTACTAATTCTTCCTGTTCAATCACGGTAGCGGATTGATTCTGCATAATTTCTGTGCACAGATTGGAAGAGAAGACCATACCTTGGTGGCGGTTCGGGTTCGTCCGGTTCACCGTATCACGGTAGAACATATACGGAGTACCTGTTTCGAGCTGTGATTTCATAATCCGTTTCATGATGTCGATCGCAGGAACGGTAATACGGGACAATTCCAGATTGGCTGTAGCTTCAGCATATTTTTCACGGAAAGTACCTTTACCAAGCTCTTCATCGTAGAAGTCTTCCAGACCCAGCGGACGACCATCCTCATCCGTCCAGCCCATAACCTTCTTCACTTCATGAGGGCAAAAGAGGTTCCAGTGGCTGCGTGATTCAACAGCTTCCATGAACAAGTCCGGCAGGGTTACACCGTGGAATACGTCATGGGCACGCATGCGCTCGTCACCGTTATTTAGCTTAAGATCGAGGAAAGCGAGAATATCTTTATGGAATACATCAAGGTAGACAGCGACAGCACCTTTACGAGTACCTAGCTGATCTACGCTGACTGCGGTATTATTCAATTGGCGAATCCAAGGGATTACGCCGGAGCTAGTGTTCTTGTGACCACGGATATCCGAACCACGTGCCCGTACTTTACCCAGGTAGACGCCGATACCGCCGCCCATTTTGCTAAGGCGCGCTACGTCTGTATTGGAATCAAAGATACCCTCTAGGGAATCGTCCACCGTATCGATGAAGCAGCTGGAGAGCTGTCCAGCGACCTTTTTACCGGCATTGGACATGGTAGGGGTAGCAGCTGTCATGTAGATGTTGCTCATAGCCCAGTAAGCTTCTTTTACAAGCTCAAGACGTTTCTCGGCTGGCTCACGGTGCATGAGGTACATAGCGATAATCATGTAACGTTCTTGCGGAAGCTCCATTACACGGCCGTCAAAATCATGCGCCAAATAACGGTCAGATAGCGTAAGCAGACCAATGTAATCGAATAGAAGGTCGCGTGTATAATCGATACATCCACCTAGCTCAATGATTTGCTCTTTAGTGTAATGCGTTAGAAGCTCCTCACGGTAGATTCCTTTTTTAACAAGATCCGTGATTAGAGGGTACAGCTCACCGTAAGGCTCTTCTGGATAAGCTTTATAGCGGCGGTGAACGGCTGCTTTTTTATAAAGGGTAGTCAGAAGGGCACGGGCAGCTGCAAACTTCCAAGTAGGCTCTTCTTTTGTTACAAGTTCTAGGGCACTCATAGTGAAGGCGTTGCTAATTTCTTCTCCGCTTACGGAGTCACGGCGCAGTTTGGAAATTACTCCCCGCAGCAATGTTTCTTTATTTAGTTGATCAAGACCCTCCAAGATACGGTCGGCGTATATGGAAAGGCGTTTCTCATCAAAAGCCAGTTGGCGATTATCTGGTTTAACTACGAATTGTGGCATGGTTATTTCATCCCTTCTTATTTTGGATTAATTTTGAATATCAAAAATTGATATATTATAGCGCAGTAGGCTGCCACAGAAAGACCTCCGAGCCGTTCATACTGGCCGGAATGTCGATTATGCGTTGGTTAGAGCTTCCTCGGTAAGGAAGTGTAGTATCTTTTAATTCTTCTATAAAACGTCCATCTATTAATACCTGACACTGTGTAAGTAGATTCCACTCCGGAGAACCGGGAAGGGCGTTTAGTTCCTCATACGTATACCCACTGTAAATCCAGATGGGGAAGCCTGGGAGCACGGCGCGAAGCTCATGAATGAACCCAAGTACCTCTTCTGCCGAGAAAAAAGGATCGCCGCCTGCTAGTGTTAAACCATCCAGCAATGGGTTAGCGGCGATTTCTGCAATGATTTCATGTTGACGTTCTAAGGTGAAAACTTCTCCATATTTAAAATTCCATGTCTCGGGATTAAAGCATCCCGGGCAACGATGGCGGCAGCCGCTGAGGAAGAGGACGGCCCGCATGCCCTCTCCCTCGTTAATCGACTCCGGATAGTATCCGCAAATATTCATAGATGCTTAACGCGATCCCGTACTTCGGCTTGTTTGGCGGCGTTGAAGCGGGTCTGATAGTCGCCAGTTAAATAACCTGTAACTCTGCGCAAACGACGGATGTGCACGTCATTCTCATGTGCGTTGCAGGAAGGACAGTTTGTCCCAATTACGCCTTCGTATCCGCAGCTTGAGCAGCGGTCAATCGGATGGTTAATGCTGAAGTAGCTGACCTGTTGTTCTAGTGCGTATTTAATGATTTTGATAAAGGCGGTTGGATTGCTGCGGGCATTACCGTTTAATTCGACATAAGAAATAGCCCCGGCATTGCAGTATTCATGGAAAGGAGCTTCCAAGCTGATCTTCTGAGCAGCGCCTAGATCATAGTATACAGGGATGTGGAAAGAGTTCGTATAATACTCACGGTCAGTTACGCCTGGAATAGAACCCAGTACCTTACGATCAATCTTGGTGAATTTACCGGACAGACCCTCGGCTGGTGTTGCGAACAAGGTGATGTTTAGATTCAGTTCTTCACTTTTCCGGTCGCAATACTCCCGCATATGACGTACGATAGCCACAGCCTTGGCATGGACTTCCATATCCTCGCCATGGTGTTTGCCGTACATGGCTTTCATGCATTCCGCCATACCGATGAAGCCGAGCGACAGACTACCATGCTTCAGCAGTTCACCTACAGAGTCTTCAGGAGCGAGGGTTTCGCCGCCTTCCCAGACGCCTTCTCGCATCATGAAATCGGATGCTTTAGCTTTTTGCGCGCTTTGGATGCGGAACCTATGAAGAAGTCCTTCCAGCGCAATGTCCATATAGTGATTTAGATCCTCATAGAAGCCAGCTTCGTCTGCGACGGTACGCCGGCCTGTTACTGTGCCGTGTGCCAGACCGAGCCGAACCAGATTCAGTGTATTAAAGGAAAGGTTGCCCTTCCCGGAGCAATGATTACGCCCAAAACGGTCACCGAGCACTCGAGTGCGGCAGCCCATTGTAGCAAATTCCGTATCAGGATCACTTGGATCATAATACTGCAAGTTGAGCGGAGCGTCTAGATTAGCAAAGTTCGGATACAGTCTGCGTGCAGAACATTCCGCTGCTTTTAGGAACAATTCATAGTTAGGATCGCCTTGCTGTTGGTTGATTCCTTGCTTGCATTTGAAGATTTGAATAGGGAATACAGGTGTTTCTCCGCTGCCAAGCCCGTTCATCGTTGCTGTTAGCAGGGAACTGATTACAAGCTGACCTTCTGGTGAAGTACAAGTACCATAATTGATACTGGTAAACGGAATTTGCCCGCCGGATCGGCTGGACATGGTATTGAGATTATGTACCATACTTTCAGCCGCTTGCAGGGTTTCGATTTCAGTTTCTTTCAGTGCATAACGGAACGATTTCGGATATACCTCGGCCAGATCGGTCCGGCTCATTGTGATCTCGCCCAAAGATTCATTAGCTTGTCCCTCATCAAAATAATCCAGACCCTTGCGGAACAGCTTAGCGAAGGATTTGGTTACATAAGGTGCCAGATCATAGTCGAGTTTATTGGCGGATACACCGCCATATTGAGCATTTTGCTGGGATTGAAAAATGATTGCTACTAGTGACATAGCTGTCATTATGGAGTTCGGAGGACGAACACTGCCGTTGCCGGTGTTGAAGCCTTCTCGGAGAAGCTTATCAAACGGGATAAAAATGCAGTTAGTCGTTCCGATTGCGTATTGATCCAGATCATGCACATAGACGACATTGTCATCAATGGCTTGCACCAGCTGCGGCGGCATCGTAAAGTTACGGGCGTACCATTTTGAATATTCACTGCCGAACTTGCTCATTTTACCGGAGAAACTCTCTCCGTTCAAATTGGCATTCTCGCGCAGCAAGTCCAAATCCCGGCTGTCGATAATATCGCGTCCTAAATCAATGAGCTCTTCTAAAAGAACTTCCCGTGCATTTGTTGTACCGTTAAATTGTCTCTCCAACAACGTCATTGTATAGCTCTCCTCTCAGTCTATCGTCCTATCATTAAGAAGTGGGGCCGCATAAGCGGCCGTATATTCATTGTGATCTCATAAAAAAAGCATCCCCTAGCGAGGATGGCTGAAAATGCCCGATGCGTTATGTAAATATCCACACAGATATTTGTAGTGGTCTCTAAGAAGATGACCGCATGCGGACACCACTCCTGTTCCTCGCAGGCACTCATAGTTGGTGTCGTCGAAACAGGCAGGTCTCCTGGCTTCCGTAGGACCTCTCAGCGCCTTCCCAAGGGGGTTCTTACCCTCAGTGGCTTCTGCCAGGAGATCTGCCCATCTTTAGCTTCTAAAAGCTTGTAAAGGGCATCCGGTTACAGTGGCGGGACCGCAGCGGATTTTCACCGTACTTCCCTATTAAGCTCTAATTCCGATTAAGGATCAAAGCGCCTGTCTCCACTATATTTTGTTGTCGTTAGATAAAAATAACCCAAGATGTTGTGTTTGTAAACAGTTTTTTAGAAAACCCGCGCGGGGAGCGGGTTCTTCAAAAGTACTCCACAAATGATCCACAGGCTGTCCATAAGTAATCCACAATTGATCCACAGGCATATGAAAAATGATTCATAAATTGTCCGAAAAGATGCCACAAAGAGTCCATAAATGTAGTGCAGATGACCCTAGAATTCACGTAAGAAAAAATACCCGTGGCGAAAGTCATATTTCGGAGAATTTTTGGGGGAAAGAAGAAGGGGCATAATAAAGCTGAGATCATTTGTGGGAGAGCGGTGGAGTTGTTACAATAGAAGGAGACACATACTTTAAAATTCCGAGGAGGTATTCCCATGCCTATTGCTGAAGTAACCGTTATTCCGATTGGAACAGGTAGTACGAGCCTTAGCAGCTATGTTGCGGATATGCAGCGAGTGCTGAAGACGGTAGAAGGGATTACTTATGAGCTTACATCCATGGGTACAATTATCGAAGGGCCTCTTCAGCGTATTTTTGCTGCAGTCGAGGCGCTGCACGAGTCTCCTTTTGCCGCAGGTGCAGAGCGTGTCTCTACCTCACTTAAAATAGACGACCGCCGAGATAAACCCTCTACTAGCCGTGGAAAGCTGGAATCTGTGGAGCGTAAACTACAGATGGAATAGCAGTTCGGGAGAGCAGGGAAATAGAGAGAAATAGGCTTGCGTTTCTGGGTGGAAGTTGTATAATATTTTTTGTTTGACAGAAAAATCAGCTTTAAGCTGGTGTAGCTCAGGGGTAGAGCAACGCACTCGTAATGCGTAGGCCGGGGGTTCAATTCCCTTCACCAGCATATCTAAGAATTGCGCATGGCACGGCTTCCGGGATTTCGGGACCGTGCCATTTGTCTTTAAATCATCTATTTTCTAACATCCTTCTAATCTTTGCCTACGGTAGGGGCTTTAAATGGATAGATATCTAATTACCTATTTACCCAAGCACTATAGTGTGGATTTCATAAGCTAAGATGAACTTAAATACAAAGGAGGAAATTTAAAATGAGCGAAAATATTGCTGGCTTTGGTGGTGTCGGATATGGTGGCGGTATCGGAGGAGCCTTTACATCTACCGGTGCAATCTTGGTACTGTTTATCCTCCTTGTAATTATTTCTAAGACTATCTTGCTATAAAATGAGAAGGATGTTTTGTTTGGAGCTTGAGGATGTGCTTCCACAGAGTTATATCAGCCTTAATCTGGTGTAGCCCAGGGGTTCAATTTCCTTCACCAGCATCTCTAAGAATGGAATAACGGCGCGGTTTTCGGGGATCCCCGAACCGCGCCGTTTGTCTTGAAATCACCTATCTTCTAACATCCTTCTAACCTTTACTCAAGTAAAGTGAGGGATCATTCGTAATCCCGACCTCTTTGCACGTTTCAAGAATGGAGTCGCCGATCCCTCGAAGGGCTGCTTCTTGTAAGCTGGGGAGAACATGTGAATAAGTATCCAGTGTAACATTGATGATGGAATGAACCAGTCTCTCTTGTGTGATATTTGGGTGTACACCGAAGATGAGAATCGCCCCGAAGACTGTACGTCAATATACGTGCAGACAGGTTGCAATGCTTACCTTAAGGTAAGTACGTGAACTAAAAGTGCATACTTACGCGATGGCGTGATGGGAGGTATAACTCAAGTCCTAAATCTGATTCAAACATGGAGGATACACCATTGAAAACACTTGTTGTCGTTACGCACCCAAACATCGAAACATCCGTTGTTAATAAACGCTGGATCGAAGAACTCCATAAATATCCAGACAAATATACGGTACATGAGCTGTACAAAGCCTATCCCGATGAAAAAATCAACGTGGAAAAGGAACAACAACTAATTGAAGCGCATGATAAGCTCGTCTTACAATTCCCTGTCTACTGGTTTAGTAGTCCGCCTCAGCTTAAAAAGTGGCTGGACGAAGTATTTACTTACGGATGGGCATAGGGCTCGAAGAGTGATAAATTAAGAAATCGTAAAATCGCATTAGCTGTAACTGCCGGAGGAAGTGAAAAAGACTTCAGTGAAGATGGTAAACTCGGCTACGGGCTTGACCGTATTTTATCTCCCTTTGACACGACTTTTGTTTACTGCAGCGCTGATTATCGTTCCTTCTATGCCATTTATGGTACGGAATCTGAGACGGTAGGAAGTACGGATTATTTAAAAAAATTGGACATCAGTTCGCAAGGCTATGTTGAATTTATCGATAATATGTAATTAGAATTGAAACAAAAAGCAGCATTTTCATTAATGGAAATGCTGCTTTTGTCATAAGTCGTCGCTAAATCGTAAACGGTACTGCTATCTCTTGCGCGGCTGGAACGGAATTTTTCTCTCCCCAAGTGCACATCATATCCAGCACCGGAATAAGCGATTGGCCCTTCTCAGTCAAGGAATACTCAACTTTAGGGGGAATCTGGGGGAATTCCTCGCGCCTGACGAGACAGTCCGCTTCCAGTTCTTTCAACATAACACTTAACGTCTTAAAAGGTATTGTACCGATACCTCGTTGCAGTTCATTGAATCGCACGATCTTGTTTTCAGAGAGATAGTAGAGAATAGTCATTTTATATTTACCACTAATGATAGACAAGGTGTAGCCGAAGCTAGTGTCCTTCTGGTGAATGCCAGGTGGTATACAGATTTCATCACTCATGGGCTATTACCCTCCTTCAGAAAATATAACGAAAAGGCAAACGCCTATTGCTTCTCCGTACTCAGGTCTCGACTTTATTATGTTTTACAACCAGCTATCAAGTCATCCTGCGAGCAACGAACCCACTATATCATTTTAAAACAATTAGTTCAAAGCACTCGTGGCTAACTATCCATCGGTCGGTTTTTCTGTCGGCGAAGTGGGCATCTTTGGTTGGAAATCAAAAGTGTCAAGCGGATAGTCTAAGCGACGAATTGATGTTTTTAATGTAATTTTCATGTGAGCATCATCTTATTTTCAGGTTCAAGGTTTATATTGAAGACACCAAACACCCCCCAGTGTTTTGTGGTATAAATCTCTCAGGTCTTGCCAACTCCCATGGTAAGGCCTATTTTTTTGTTCGCTAATGGAAATGGGGGGGGGACAGCCTCTACGCGGCTTTACTTAATCTGATACTGCTCTTCATAGCTCTTGAAAGATGAAATATCCAGACCGAGATATCTGCGCATATGAATTGCAGCTTGGGCAGCGACAATGTCGTTTAATAGCAGCATTCGTTCATGGTATCCACGACATATAAATTTGGCTTCGATCCCTGCATTAAGTCTGTTCTGCTCATAAACCTTGATTCCCCGTTTTCTCATCTCTGAACGAACATCTCTTAAATCTGTTGTAGCAACTGCTGCGGCTGTTTCAAGAACCTCCAGATAGGGGGCGGGTGTTCGTAAATGTGCAGATAGAATGGCGGAGTCCCGTTCGAAAGCTGATAAAATCATCGGAAGCAATAAATAAGATTTCACCAGCATATTGTCCCTGCTTTCAGCTCTATGCATGAATCTCATCACCCCTAATGGGAACGTATATTCGTATTCTACCCCGATATTCCAAAAATAATCAATGGTATTTCTAAACAGCTAGTCCAATGTGATTAAATTCACAACTAAATTAGAAAGAATAAAATATATTAAAATTGTAATAATAAAAATTAATGCTTCAGACTTATATAAAGGGAGAATTTGGATGAAAGAGGAAGGAAGTCTCGCCCGTGGAATGGTATTTGGTTTGATTCTAAGTATTCCATTATGGATATCGATATTAGGTTGGATAAAGTTACTTTAAAATTGAAGGAAAACCTTTGTGTGAAGCGCCTTTTGGCGCTTTTTTTGTGCTTGCTTACGCGTGTAAATATCAAAAGGAATTGATTGACAATTGTGGGGATGGAGCGCTAAACTATTGTTAGTTCCAAAGTATTAAAAGTCATAGACCATTATTTAATAGGATGCTTAAGCTACTAGTTCTAATTTGCAAAGGCTATACATATATAATCATGATAATAGCAAACCGCCTGAAAGGGTGGGACGCAAAGTTCAGGAGTCTAAAGTGTCTAAAAGACACTATGACCGTCCGACTGCCATGAGAAGGGAATTCTACTTCTTTTTTGGCGGTCTTTTTTTGTTATTAGGTTCTTTAGAGTTCTGGTAATTATTCTGTTTAATTATAAATCATAGTTTTAGGAGGTGCGCATTTTGAAAAGAAGAATGAAACCGTTGCTCTCATTAGTAATAGCGGGGATTTTGATGGTGGGTAGTGGGCTTTCTGGAGGTGGTTATTTGGTCAGTGCGGCAGGGCCTGTGCTTCCGTATATTCCTACACCTGTGTTAGGCATTGCAGGAAATTTTAATACTTTTATCCTTGGTGACTTCAATCAATCTAATGATCAGGTTCACGGGCGCCTGGCGGCCAAAGGTAATATTACTTTGCAGAATTACGGCGTATCCAAGGATAATCCAGGTGGAGATGTCCTTATTGCTGGCAATGACATCACTTTTACTAATGGGACTGTTCATGGAGCATCCGTTCATGGTGGTATTTTTATCAGAAACGGTGTAGATCTTAAAGAACCAGCGAGAAAAGGGACACCTATTGATTTTGATTATGAAGAGCAATATCTTATTGGACGTTCTAATGAATTCTCTTCACTTGCTACAGTCGGAACTTTCAAAAAGGAATATGGGAAAATAACAATTGATGCTCCGGAATCATTTAACGTTCTTAATCTAAGTGCTGCTGATTTCGTTGGTGCTAATGGCTTACAGTTTAATATTGCAAATAACGCCACAGTTATCGTTAACGTTAGCGGAAGTTCAGTTGAAATTCCAAGCTTTCAAATTTGGGGAGGCAGCCCTAACAAGGTATTATTTAATTTTTATGAAGCTAGCACTGTAAACATTGGAAGTTTAACAATAGAAGGAACTATTCTAGCTCCGCTTGCAAAAGTAACTTATAATTCCGGAGAACTGCATGGGACATTGATTGCGAAAGGATTTGCTGGTGGTGTGCAGATGCATTGGTATCCATATGAAGGGGTAGAGTCGCCTCCTACGCCGACGCCAACAGTGACGCCGACACCAACAGTGACACCAACGCCGACCGTTGCACCGACACCAACGCCGACCGTGACACCGACACCAACGCCGACCGTAGCACCAACACCAACACCGACCGTAGCACCAACGCCGACCGTGGCACCGACGCCAACG
>NZ_NFUX01000037.1:106-70560 GCF_002264385.1 Paenibacillus sp. VTT E-133280 | reverse complement strand
TTTGCGTCCCTACCTTTCGATAGGTTTGCCTTTTCAATTTAAGAGAAATAATCTCTCTTACCGTAAGTATCGACGACAATTAATGATATATTTAGTGTTTTTATGACTTTTTTTGATAATTGAGTCAATTTACCTGTTTAAAGAAATTTCAGATTGGTTAAATAGATAGGTTAGACCTATGAAATGAATTGTTGTAGTTCTATATCATTCCAGTCTAAAGTAATACGAATATTATCTTCTTCTACTAACTCAGAACCCGTCTGTACCTCTATAAACTCAACATCCGTCAAAGCAAGGATCGCGTGCTTCGTTCCTTCCGGGATACGTACTACGTCCCCAGCCTTCACATTATGTTTCTTCTCATTCAGCACAATACTTGCTTCGCCGCTGACGATTGTCCAAATTTCACTACGCTTGCGATGTAATTGATAGCTGATATTATTCCCCTCGGATATAAAAATCCGTTTGGTCAGCACTTCATTACCCTCGTCGTATTTCACATAATCAATAACTTTGTAATGACCCCAGCGGCGTTCCTCATACATCGGTCTCTGTTCAAAGGTCTTCAGCACTTCTTTAATCCGTGGGCTCTCCGCTTTATGGGTAACCAGAATACCATCCGGGCTAGCCGCGATGATCAGATCCTTCGCACCAATTACCGTAATCGGAATATCCAACTCATTAATCAAGCAAGTCCCCTCAGAATCCGCCGTCACAAAACCTTTTCCTACATGCTTGCTGCTCATTTCCTCTGTCAGCGTATTCCAAGTTCCAAGATCCTTCCAGAATCCATCATAAGGCTGCACCACAATATGTTCTTCTTTCTCCACCACTTCATAATCAAAGCTGATGGAAGACAATAGCTTATACTGCTTCTGCAATTCTTCATATCCTAAAGGCAACCCTTTACGCTGCAAAATATCTAACAAGTAGCCTAAACGGAAGGCAAACACTCCGCAATTCCACAATGCATTTTGTTCGATGAGCTGTTCTGCTTGTATGCGGTCTGGTTTCTCTTGAAAGTGACTCACCTTCATAAAACCATTCCCCCCCGCCTCTTCAGTGGTAGGAATGATATATCCGTATTTCTCTGAGGCATGTTCAGGAACAACACCCATTAGTGCCAGATTTGCTCCGCTTTCCAGCATGGTCCCCTCAAGCATAGCTATGGTATCGAAAAAGGATGCTTCTACATAAGGATCAACAGGCAAAATGGCTATCGTCTCCGCTGGAGAAACACCTGCAACCGAATAAAGATAGGTAGCTGTTAAGGCGATGGCCGGAAAAGTATCCCTACGCTCCGGTTCAACGATAATCGGCACATGACTTCCCAGTTGGCTTTGTATCATTTCTACTTGACCGCGGCCGGTGGCCAGATAAGATGATTCTGCCATCCCTGCTTCCTCCAGCTGTCTCCAGACACGTTGTACCATGGATTCCGGTTCACCTTGAGGGCTTTCAAGTACCTTTAGAAATTGCTTTGAACGTGAGTCGTTGGACAACGGCCATAACCGTTTACCTGAGCCGCCTGATAGAAGTACCATTTTCATAGAATGAACCCTCCTTGAATTATGGAAATCGAGCATAATTGAATTGTTATCAAAACGTCAGCTTCCGCTTAGCCTTATTTCGAGCGGATGCATTAAAAAAATTTATTAGGTATGAACCACTCCAAGGGATTTTGGACTTCCGATCGCTGTTATCCTCAGATTTCCTGATTTGAACCGCCGCCAGCGGTAGAAATCCGAGGATAAAGGCGAACACTCCGTTTCTACAGTTCCAAATTCCCTTTCCGTTCTTTACCTAACCAACTTCCTCTAAATGCTTGAACCGTACTGCACCGGGCTGTACCAGCCGGAAGGCAGCACGTTTTTCTAAAGATTTGCTTCTGCTCCTATGGAGGCAGCAGCCAACGCAAGTACTACTACAACAACAAGGTTATCTGCTACTGCGATAAACAATCAGAGTACCTAACTTTATAAATTGCTTAGAAACTTAAGATAAGGGAACGAAGTGGCGGAGGAGAATTTTGGAACTGGAGGAGCGATAGCGTCCGCCTTTGTCTGCGGATTTCTACCGCTATTAGCGGTTAAAATCAGGAAATCTGCAGACAACAGCGGCCGGAAGTCCAAACATTCTATGGAGTCACGCCTCATCCCTAAATAGAAAAATCACAAGTTAAATCTATATAACTTAGATTAAACCGCTCCAGCCACACTAGCAGAATAACCGCTCAATCCACCCATCTGCGGGCGGCCGACAGAATGATAAACGAGGCCGGTACCCTCGATTTGCTCCTTGGAATACACATTCCGCCCATCGATCAGCACCCCATTACGCATGCTTTTCGCCAGCTGATGCAGATCAATGTCCTTGAGCAGGCTCCAATCGGTCAAAAGACATACGGCATCGCTGCCCTCGGCCGCTTCCTCTGGCAGATGGCACCAGCGAAGCTGTGGATGATCATATTGCTGCCTGAAATTAGGAGCTGCGATTGGATCATATAGTTTGACTGTTGCCCCTTCAGCCACCAGTGCCTCAACAATCTCTCTGGCTGGAGCTTCGCGGACATCATCAGTATTAGGCTTAAAGGCAAGCCCCCATATCCCAATCGTCGAACCGTGCAGGCTGCCAAGTGATTCATGCAGCTTGGAGATGATCATAAACCGTTGTCCCTTGTTCACTTCGACTACAGATTTCAATAATTTGAATTCGTAATCGACGTTGCCCGCGATTTGAATGAGCGCATTAGTGTCTTTCGGGAAACAGGAGCCTCCATAACCGATACCAGCCTGCAGGAAGGATGACCCGATTCTTTGGTCCATACCCATTCCTTCAGCTACCTCGGTTACATCAGCTCCCACTTTTTCACAAATATTGGCGATCTCATTAATAAAGGAGATCTTTGTGGCCAAAAATGCATTCGAAGCATATTTGATCATTTCAGCACTGCGTATATCTGTTACAAATACATTTTCTGTGAAACCCTTATGAAGCTCGCGCATGGTTTGTTCCAGCTCTGGATTATCAAGGCCAATAACAATTCTATCGGGATGGAGGGTATCGCGAATCGCTGACCCTTCACGTAAAAACTCAGGTGCTGACACGATATCAAAAGAATGATGGGTATACTTAGAGAGCATTTGGGAGATTTTTTCATTTGTCCCTACGGGTACTGTAGATTTAGTCATTATAATTTTGTACCCCTCCATCGCTTTAGCGATTTCAGCAGCTGCACCCTCAATGTAGGTTAAGTCTGCTTCACCATTAGGCAGCGATGGCGTACCTACAGCAAGAATGATGATATCTGAACGCCGCACCGAGTCCTGAAGATCCGCAGAAAAAGATAACCGTTCCTCTCGAAGATTCAGTTCAATCATTTCCTCAATTCCCGGCTCATAAATGGGCGATTCCATCTGTTTCAGCTTCTTAATCTTTTCCTCGTCCTTATCCACACAGATAACATGATGTCCGCTCAGTGCAAAGCATACGCCAGATACAAGACCCACATACCCAGTCCCGATTACTGTCAGCTTCATACAATCATCCTCCTTTTAGAAAATTGACGTAGGCCTGCTCAACATACTGCTTGAACTTAACCATGAACGCCTGCTCATCGAATTTACGTGCATGCTCCATAATTTGATCAATATCCCAAGCGTAGGACTCTACCTCATAAATAGCCTTAAGCAGATCCTCCACTTCTTGATGCTGAAAGAACACACCATTTACATAAGGAATAATAGTATCTAGTGCCCCGCCTGCTTGATAAGCGATTACTGGTCTTCCGGCCGCGTTCGCTTCCAGCGGTGTAATTCCAAAGTCCTCTTCTCCTGGAAAAATAAATGCCCGACACTGTGCCATCATTCCAGTCACTTGCTCATCTTCTAGCCGGCCCAGAAACGATACATTATCCTTAGCCATGCCTTCGAGACGCTTGCGATCCGGTCCATCCCCTACGATATAAAGCTTAAGACCGTTGCGGTTAAAAGCCTCCACTGCCAGATCAATCCGCTTGTAGGAAACAAGCCGAGATACTATTAAATAATAGTCACCAATGGTAGAAGAGCTTGTAAACCGGGCAGTATTAATCGGTGGAAATATGACATCGGCATCCCGGTGATAATAATTCTGAATCCTCGTCTTCACAACTGAAGAATTGGCTACGAACTGATTCACATTTTTGGAAGTCCGCTGGTCCCACGTTTTGAGCTGCTGCATGTATACCTTAAGCATTTTTTTGAATAGCCCGGAATTCGACTGACGTTCCATGTAGGTGTCATAATCCCATGCGAAGCGCATAGGCGTATGGCAGTAACAAAGATGAAACGTGTGTTTAGGAACTTCAATACTTTTCATAAAAGCACTGCTGGAACTCAGGACGATATCGAAACCGCGAAAGTCCAAATCACGGATGGCCATTGGATAAAGTGGCAGCACCCCTTTAAAATTGGTCTTTACCCCCGGAATCTTTTGCAGCCAGGAGGCACGGATATCCGCATCTTTGAGATTGTCAGTAAGGCGGCTTCCGTTAAAAACCGTTGTGTAGATTGGAGCCTCGGGATACATGTGATGAAAGACTTCCACCACTCTTTCCGCGCCGCCCATTTGGATTAAGTAATCGTGCGCTATCGCAATTTTCATGTGAATCATCCTCAAAGTTTTATGGAGCATCATCTTCAGAATTACCGCGTCATCTCATCTGTCAGGTGCCCGCCAACAAACCTTTATAGTAGTCAACGATGTCCTTGACCGTATTCTCGATAACAAAATGCTCTTTCACTCGTTTCATCCCATTGTCCGCCATCCGCCGTCTTTCCTCTGGGTGATCTAGCATCCATTTAATGGAGTCTGCCAGTATCACCGCGTCACCAGGCTCTATCAGTAGTCCCGTCTCACCTTGAACTACAATTTCTACCGGCCCGCCTTCATTGGAGGCGATCACCGGTAATCCCGCTGCCATTCCTTCAACGATAACTTGGCCAAAAGGCTCAGGAGTTACCGAAGTGTGAATCAGTAAATCAGCAGTATTCATAAGGCCTTGAATATCATCTACATGCCCTAGCATGCTTACATTCGTAAGCTCGTCGTTTTTTATCTTTTGAAGCAATTCCTGCTTATAAGCCTCTTCTCCAAACAGCGCGTCTCCGGCTAGCCAGAACTTTACACGAGGTTCGTTCTTAAAGCTTTTTGCGGCTTCCAGCACAATATGCTGACCTTTCCAATGCGCTAATCGGCCAACTAGCAATACGTTAAAAGCTTTCTGGTCCCGTATGCCGATCCCATTACCAATCGCTTTAGCGAAAGCAGAGTATACGACCAGCGTTTTTTTCGAACGTGGCAGCTCCAAAGCATTCAGCGTAGAATGTGAATTCGCAATGACTCCATTGGGGAGCAGACGCGACAGCAAACGAATTCCTTTGGCAACGATCGGCTTTAAATAAGGGGCACCAATATGATCCCGGATGTGCCATATCAATGGAACGCCCGCTATTTTTGCAGCGATGGCCCCGTATAATGCAGATTTCAGAGAATTGGTGTGCACGCAATCTACCTTCTCCGCTTTTAAGAGCGGCGCAAGCTTTCGACCATAAGCCAATAGCTTAAAGGCTGCAGCAGGTGCTCCCAAGTTGACGGCATTTCTACCACGACTTCTGATGCTCTCATCCAGCGGAATAATACGGACATCCATCCCCTTTTCACGCAGCCGTTCAGCCAGTGCACCATCCTCAGCCAGGATTACAAGTGGATCAATCTGTTCTCCAATATGAGTAAGGATGTTAAACAGGGCAACTTCTCCACCACTCCATTTAGCAGTGTGATCTATATAGGCCACTCTAAGCATTACGTGGTCACCTCCTCTCCTAAAGCTTGCAGGAACACAGATTCTATTTGATCCGTAACTTGCTCCCAGGTATATCTCTTCAGTACATGCTCTCTACATTCATCCCGGCTCGGAAGCAGCTTTCGATTGCTAAGCATATGGATCATGCCTTCGGCCATGTGATCACTACTTGAGCTCTTAAATAGCAATTCCGGCCGGAAGCCTTGCAAAATTTCCCTATTGCCGCCAATCGGCGTAGCCATCACTGGCAATCCTGAAGATAAGGCTTCAACAGTAATTAAACCAAAGCCCTCCAATGCCTGTGAGGGAACCACGAACAGGTCCGCTGCCTGATAATAAGAGGCTAGTTCATGATCGGGAATGTAGCCTAGCAGTCTTACCTTGTTGCTTAAGCCATAGTCGGCGATCTTTTCTTCCAATTCCCCTCGCAGCGGCCCTTTACCACCAATCAGCAGAATCGCATTCGGGAAACGCTCCGCAACTTGCTTCCAGGCTTCGAGCAGCTGGAGTAGTCCCATCCGATTGACCAACCGCCGGACAGTCAATACGGTTGTTGCTCCCTCAGGTAAATTCAAGGTTCGACGAATCGCCAAGCGATTCGTAGCGGGAATAAAACGTTCCACATTAGCTGCTCCTGGAATCACTATAATTTTGTGTAGTGGCACTCCGTGAAGCTTATGGAGAATATCGCGGAACGTCTCACTAAGCACGATGAATTTATCCGCTAGTTTATAGGCTCTATGTTCAATGGATTTGGCGATGGTTGTTTTGACCCGGTGCTTAATGCCTTGGCCTTCGATTTTCATTTCTTCATTCCATGGGCCATGAAAAGTCATCACTACAGGAATCCCGCGTTTCTTTGCTTCCAGGGCTGGACCAATACCATAAGGAGCAAAGTGAGTGTATAAAATATCTATACGGCCACTGCCCTCCCCCATCAGATCGGCCGCCTTACGCTGGAAGGCATCCTTACGTTTCCAGATCCCATCTTTTGGATCTCCTGCATTGTGAATAATCAATTCCTCAGGGGTAGCAGGCGTTTCTTGACTACAAATCAGCGCATGCACCCGATTACGTGAGGAGAGCTGCTCGCAAACGGATTTGAAATACGTGTTAAGCCCACCCGGCTGTAGCGACGGCCAGCTAAGGCCTGTCGTCATAATGTTCAATCCGTCACTGTACGGCATAGCTTCTCTCTCCTTTATTCTCTTTTTCGGTCTGACTCGTCTTCGCATTGTGCAGAGTCAGCTTTCCCGATCTAATTAATTCGTAATGCTTGAAGCCGACCATGAATTCATACATGACCCAGAATACGGATACACCGAAACCTGACATTCCCTTCTTGAACAACCCGTGTAAGAAATACTTTTGCAGGAAACGGGCTGGTGGCCTTAACAGCAGATGACTGACCCGAAATCGTTTGCCCTTGGCATACGCACTTTCAGCTTCCAAGTCAGTGTACTTATTGAAACGTGCCACATGATCGTTAATACTGCGGTAACCATAATGCCAGAGGGTTCCTGTCAAACGTATGGTTCGCTCTTCAGAGACCTCGGGCATCTCGTGCACCAAGCTATTTCGAATTCCATACGCTTTGCGGTTGTAAAGTCGCACTAGATATTCGCCACGATCCAGCCATCGGCCCATAAAATCACCGATCCTGTAGATAGAATAGGCAACCGATTGATCCATAAGCCCCGGTTTCAGTTCAAGAATACTTGCGGCCAATTCGTCGCTGACCACTTCGTCAGTATCAATAAGGAAGACCCAATCATGAACCGCGCGTTCTACTCCGAACTCCCTCTGTTTCGCATATCCGGGCCAAGGGTTGACGTACACACGACAATTCAAGCTTTCAGAAAGCTGTACTGTCCCGTCTTTGCTGCCTCCGTCAATCACAACCACCTCGTCGGCGAATAACCTGCAGGATTGTATGGCCTTAGATATTCGAACTTCGTCATCCTGAGCGATGATGACAGCCGATATTGGATAATTGCCTTGGCCGCCTACCACGCTTTTTACTGAATCCATGAAGGTTTCCTCCTTTATCTTTCGCATTATCCATTCATATCCATAGGTTTCTTGCGAATGTAAGAATTCATCGTCGTCTTCATCCACTGAATGTCCTCCCGGGTAATGAGCAGCCGGGGAAGTTTAACTTTTAAGGTGTACTTTATATTGAGAACAATGAAGAAGAATCGCAGGATTGCTGATGACAACATCGCTATCCCTGCTCCGAGCAAGCCAAATTTAGGGATGAGCAGGAACAACATCGGGATAACCAAGAGTAAGCCGAAACCTTGAAGCATCGAAACAACTTTTGGCTTGCCTAGCGCCATAAAGGCCTGCGCCAGAATGATCGTCCCTCCGCTAATGGTCACTTCAAGAAGCAATAAGCGAAACACAGTTAATGCCGCGTTGAAATCTTTGCCGTACATCAGCGGAATCACTAAAGGGGCTAAGAGCATCAGGACTACTCCGCCAAGCATGGTGAAGGTCGTGCTAATTCGAAAGGCTTTGAATGTTAGCTCTACCGCCTGTTCTTTTGACAACTCAGAAGCCTTGGGAAAGAGTACGATGGTAATCGAGCTTGAGAAAAAATTAACCATCCGTGACAGACTCACTGCCACTACATACAGCCCCAAATCAGCAGGTCTTAACAGGCCGGCAATCACAATCTGATCGATATAGTAAGAGAAATTACCAAGCAAATCATTGCCGTAAGAACCTAGCCCATAAGTGAACAATCTTTTTAAATTCTGAAAGGCTCCTTTCATCTTCACCTTATAGGTGCGCAGCAAGGAAATCATCATTCCAATAAACACCGGGGCTCCTGGAAGGAGATAGGCTACTGCAGTTGTAAAAGGATTCATCTGATCCAGTGCGATCAATATTCCGATTATCGTCAGTGTAAGCAACGGGACTAGATAACGAATCCAATTAAACCTCTTGTATTCTCCTCTGAATTGAAAGGCTGCATTGTTAATTTGAGAGATTACTATAATTGGACACAGAATCATTGACCACTGGGCAAAGCTCACAACCTCCGGACTGAAGGATTTCAGCCAATAGGGCAAGACCACGATACCTATAATCATGGCTATGACCCCGAAAATAATACCGAGCAGCAAGGCCATTCGATAAAGCACTCCGGCATCCTCCGGATTTTTCTTAGCGTTATAGATCAGAGCTGACGGAATACCAAAGCTCATGCTGAACGCCAGAAACTGTGACCAGTTAATCATTGCCGTCTGTTCCCCACGTCCTGCCGGTCCAAGATAACGGGCAGTCAGTACACCCGTTAACATGTTAATCAGTAAGATCATTACACTGACAAACATAGTTTTTACGGCTGCCGAGCTGTTGTCCTTACTTTTGGCGAACAGTCTAAAGGATGACCAGATTGTTCTAGTGGGGAGAGATTTTGCATTCAACTGCTGCATACGGTGTTCCCTTCCTTCTACTTTGAGTAATCTCCCTTGCGCTGAGGCCAAGACCGATCAGCATCCAGATTAAGTATCCCTTGAGTCCGGGAAACCCATTATCTGAAACCAGACTGACAATCGCACCAGTCCAAGTAGCTAACGCAAGTCGGGCGTATGGCTGCAATTTGTCCTTGCTGATTACTCTAGCAAATATCTGTTTGACAACTGCGCCTAAAGCTCCGAAGAAGAAAACAGCACCCAGAACACCAAAGGTAAGCAGTAAAGCGATAACTCCGTTATCCATAATTCCGTATTCTCCAAGCTCGCCGCCGTTGCCAAGCTTAGTCCCTTGGCCGACACTGCCAATTCCCTGACCTACTGGATTGGCGGCGACCATCGGCAGCATGTTTTGCCATAAGCTTAGCCGTTCATTATAAGAGTGATCTTCCTGAACAGAAGAAAGCGTCTCTACCCGAGCAACCAGTCCTTCGGCGCCAGGCAATTTCGGCACAACCCAGAACAACGCCGCAGCCACAAAAACTAATTGGATCAAGGTTTTCCACTTTCCCTTAGAGGGAGAGGTTCCAATGTACATGAGCAGCATCACCAGTAGAATCAGCCATGCCGCTCGTACTAAAGTAGTCAGCAGGCAGATTACAACTAGCAGAACGCCGATCCAGCGCAATGTTCCCCGCCATTTTTTCTCCAGTATCATCGGAACTAAAGCAAACGCTAAGAATGTCGCAGCTGGTCCGGGCGAATTCAGCGTAGAGAACACTCGGATTTCCAATGGATATGGATTTCCGATGGACATCATATCCGCATGTTTCATCCAGAACACATCCCAAGGTGGCACTGTCAAATACTGAACAATCCCATAAATGGCAACCAGGACCGCAATATTGGCAAAAGCGGTAAGCAGCCGGTCGATATCCTTCGGCTTGAACTTTGTAACGGCAAAGTACGGCAATAGCAGCAGGGGCACAATATAATTCGCTAAGTCATAAACTGAGCCCATGCCATTCTTGGCCAAGCCAATTAAAGCTCCATAACCTAGCGCAACTGCGAACAGCAGCATGATCCGCGTAGAGGCTTTTTGAATATTGTGAATCTCCCTCAGCAGCGGAATAATTAAGGTTACGCCGGTTAACAAGGGGGCTAAACTTAGCAGTGATACAGAGTGATAGACTCCTTCTGACCAGTCAGCAATGCGGCGCAGCTCTGGAGCGACAGCCCAGATTAACAAGGTATAAGCAACCAGCATTTTCGGTCTAAGTATGGCTAGCAAGAAAGCTGGAAATAGGATAGCTGAGAGAATGGCTCCCTGCAGACTGTTCGATGAACTCAGCATCGCACTGGAGAAGCCGATGATCAGCGGAAGAGAGACACCTATAGCCGCAACTCCCCCTAGTACTCCAGCTGTCTTGATAAACCTAAGTGATGGGGGCGTAAATACACTCATTCCAAGCCTCCTTCCTTCACCTTATCCCGCTTACGCAGTTCCTTAAGTAATAAAAGTAGAAATTGTGCATCGTCCACAAGATACCTTTTCCAGAGCCGGCCCGGCTCCTGGCTAAGCCGCCAGAACCATTCGAACCCTGTTTTTTGCATGAAGCTAGGCGCTCGTTTCACTGAGCCTGACAGAAAATCAAAGGTCGCTCCCACTCCGATCGATATCGGAGCTTGATAAGAGGTATAGTGGCGGTAAATCCACTTTTCTTGCTTAGGAGCTCCTACACCAACAAACACGATATCTGGCTGGCACTCTGTCAGCATTTCTATAATGCGTTCATTCTCTTCCTCATTGTGCTCGAATCCATAGGATGGAGAATAACAGCCAACTACATTTATTCCGGGATGCGCTGTTTTCAAATTCATCGCTGCCCGTTCCGCCACGCCTTCAGCTGAGCCTAAGAAGAACAGCCGGTACTTCCTTTGCTCAAAGGCGTTGCCCAATCGATTAAATAGATCCGCACCGGATACCTTCTGCTTAAGCGGCTTGCCTAGCATTTTGGATGCCCAGATCAGTGGCATTCCATCAGCAACAACTGCGCCTGCCTTCGAATATACCGTTTGAAATTCTTTATCCTTACGAAGCTTGATCACATGATCTACATTGCAAGTGAGGATATATGACTGATTCCTCTCCTGAATGGTTTTATCAATGTAATCAAGCAAATCCATAAAATCATAGTTATCAAAATTGACATCGAACATATTCACTTGATTCATCGTATCACTTCTTTTTGTGGGGAATCGGTTGGCTGTGAAGATCGATACAGGCAGTTCAGGTACCAACAGAACGGAATAATAAATTGGACCGTCGACAGCGTGTTATCGGAGAATGAGTAGATTAAAAACGCTGCAATAAATAACAGATAATAAGGTTTGATCGGCGGAGCCAATGCTCTGTACACCAGAATAAATACAGCCAATAAAGAGAACATCAACAGAATAGCGCCAATATATCCCCCATCGAAGTAAAAGCGGATATACTCGTTATGCGGAACTACAAAACCCTTATACAATGATCCATCATTTGCTACCGTCACTGCTCCAAGCCCTCTACCAGACCAAGGAGAGTCCGCAGCCTTGTTTAAGAAATACTCCCATGCCTCTGACCTTCCTGATAAATCAACAGCCGTATCTGTCTGTCTCTCAAAGGAACGTTTCTCAAAATTATCGAGCTGCCAGAAGACGGCGACCATAATCAGGAAAAATGCACCCATTAACGGAATTAGCAGATAGGTTCTGCCCTTCAAATATTGGCGAAGAATATCATAGAAGTAATAGAGTACGGTAAGTCCAAGTGCCAATATAGGTCCTCTTGTTCCTGTTCCAATCAAGATAAAGAAATTTAGAACTAACATGATATAGAAAAAGCGTGCATGCTGCGGATTCCGCTTCACCTCTATAAATGGAATCGCGACTCCCATAAAGGCCAGCATCGCTAGATGCGAAGGAATATTAGCTCCCTGAATCCGTACAGCGCCTGTATACTCGATGTTGAGAAAATTATGAACATGCGCAAGCTGCAGCAACAAACCAACCACTACACTAACAAAGGGAAGCATACAGATAATCTTGATTTGCAGCTCGGCTACATCCTTTTTCCAGTTGATAAGTAAAAATACGAATGGAATTGATAGACCGATAAAAGCTTTAACTGCAATGGATGAGGTCATTTCCGGCAGCCAGATCGAAGATCCAAAGGTAATCACCAGCAGTGCTACCATTGCCCACAGGGGGTGACTCAGACGAAACCGCAAACCATTGACCAGAATACAAGGAACAAGCAGCATCACGATTACCAATTTATAAAGTGACAATATCTCCATTCCGAACATGCTGCCATCATATAAAAAGTTAATCGATATTGCCGTCGTGATGAGAACGAAATAACTGATCAGTTCAGGCCGTGAAATCGAGATTCCCAGCAATATAATCAGAAGCACGGCAGCTATCGCAATCATCGGCTGGTAGATGACCGCCGTTCCAAAGAACAGGGCCGACATGAGATAGAGCATCCCGTATGGCAAAACATTTAATTTGGAGCCCCACTCAAAATTAGTCATGTTAATCCCTCACCCCGCTGCGGAATGCCTCTCCCGATTAAGAATCATATGAAGCGTTCCACGAATACTCTCCAGCCTGCATTTGTTCAAAAGCCTTCTTCCTTTGCTTCTTGAGAGAATAGAATCAGCCAGGATATACACGAGCTTAGCAGCTGTCTTTCCCACTAGAATTAGCTTGCCTTTTAACCCTTCGCTTTTCATAGCGTTAGAGATACCTTGGCTATAATAGCGCCTCATAATCCAGTCTTCCGTCAACCGAGCTGCCGGAACGAAATGGTCAACCGCCATTTCCGGATGATAGAGGATGGAATGTCCCTCTTTTTGAATCTGTCCGAATAACCAGGTCTCTTCACCTGAGAGTAGAGAATCACCCTTTCTTCCCAGATCTAGGGGAAAAAGACTGATGTCGAATACGAGCTTCCGCATCGCCATATTGGCCCCACAAGGATGAAGCTGCTTGGGATATTCCTTAATCCGGTTACCTAAATCAACAATGGTGTACGGAAGCTCAAAGGGTTTAATCAACCAGTCCGGACGTTTACTTTCGAATATAGGCGCGATTTTGCCTCCCATAGCCATGACCTCCGGTTTACTCTCGAAAGTACTGACAATCGTTGTAATCCATCGCTGGCAAGGTATCGCATCATCATCGAGAAAGGCAATCAGCGGTGATTTGGAGGCCAGAATCCCTGTATTTCTAGCCGCTGAAAGCCCCTGCATAGGCTCCATCATGTAGCGGATATCCACATCAGCTCCATGCTTTCCTATAAACTTTTTGACGCACGCTTCTGTATCATCCTTGGAACAGTTATCCACAACAATGATCTCCGCCTGTTCTAAGTGATCCAGCTTTAAAAGTGACTGAAGCGTCTTGATCAATAAAGGTGCTCTGTTGTAGGTACAGATGATAATGGAAAGCTTAGGAACGTCTCCGTATTCACGCATCGGCATTCACCTAATTTCCACATTATTAATAAGCATCTTTTGAACCGAGTAACATCAGTCCGGTTTTAGCAATGATTTTTAGATCCAGCATGGTGCTCCGAATATGGATGTAGGTTAAATCCAGCTGTACCATTTCGTCGAAACCGACACTGTTTCGGGCATTCACTTGCCAATATCCGGTACAACCTGGTGTAACCGTCAAACGCTGTTTGTCATATTCCGTATACTGAGCCACCTCTTCTGGCAGCGGAGGACGAGGACCGACCAGACTCATTTGACCTATTAGCACATTCCACAGCTGAGGCAGCTCATCGATGCTCGTCTTGCGCAGGAATCTCCCTATCTGTGTGATCCGCGGATCGTTCTTAATCTTGAACATGGCACCGCTCACTTCGTTATAAGCCATCAGGTTTTCTTTTAACTCTTCAGCGTTACTAACCATGGATCTGAACTTATACATCGGGAACTGCTTTTCATTCTTCCCAACCCGGTTTTGCCGAAAGAACACCTTTCCTTTCGGATCCTCCAGCTTGATCAGAATTGCCACGACAACAAATAATGGCATTAACACGAGAAGACCAAGAGCGGAAAAAAAGATATCGATCATCCGTTTCATTATCAAATAGGACTCCGCTTCTTTCCTTCTCTCATCGGTATGCAGCATGTAAAGTTTCGGCAGGACCGCCTCGTAGTCTTCCGGCAGTTTTTGCATGCTCATCCTCCTCATCTAAAATTTTGCGAACTCAACTTAACTACTCAAGCTGGTTTGTCCCATTTTATTCAGCCATTCCGACATTGCATCCATCACCGGATAGCGTAAATCTTCGCTCTGCAGTGCAAATTCAAGTGTTGTTAAAATATATCCAAGCCGCTCACCGACATCATATCTTGTTCCGTCAAAATTATAGGCATATACCCGTTCGCTCTGATTCAGCTTCTGAATGGCATCTGTCAATTGGATCTCTCCGCCAGCACCTTCTTCCATCAGATCGAGATACTTAAAGATCTTCGGAGTAAACACATAACGTCCCATGATTGCCAGATTGGATGGTGCCGTACCTAGTGGCGGCTTCTCTACAAAATTGTTAACCCGATACAATTTACCGTCCTGCAAATCCGGTTCAATAATACCGTAACGATTCGTGAATTCATCAGGAATCTCTTGAACTCCAATCACCGAGTTTTGTGTTTCTTCATATTGATCGATCAGCTGCTTAAGGCAAGGTACGGCTCCTGTGACGATATCATCGCCTAACATGACACCGAATGGCTCATCACCGATAAACCGTCTTGCACACCATACGGCATGCCCCAGACCCTTTGGTTCTTTCTGGCGAATATAGTGGATTTCTACCTTGGCTGAACGTTGAACCTCTTTAAGCAGATCCAGCTTTCCATCTTCCAGAAGTCTAGACTCCAGCTCAAACGCATTGTCAAAATGATCCTCAATGGCTCTTTTACCTTTACCAGTAACAATGATGATATCTTCAATACCGGAAGCAATAGCTTCCTCAACAATGTATTGAATGGTTGGTTTATTGATAATCGGAAGCATTTCTTTAGGCATGGCTTTCGTTGCAGGAAGAAAGCGAGTACCTAGTCCTGCCGCGGGTATGATTACTTTTTTCACTTTTTTCATCGCACTTTACCTCCTAAAAGTTTTGTAAGCATTAGCTACAATGATTTCACATCGAAAGCATAAACGTTTACTTCGCCTGGTTCATGGCAATTCCGATTAGATTAGAGCCGGTCTGTTCAAGCAGTGTCTTCGCTTTACGAATCGATTCCCGTTTGGACTTTCCGTATCTGGCCACCAGGATCACGCCGTCCGTTTGAGGTGCCAATATACGAGCATCACTGAAATCGACTGCCGAAGGAGAATCCAGCAGGATCAGATCGTAGTTTTCTTTTAGTTCCTCAAGCAAAGCGGTCATTTTAAGGTTACCTAGCAAATCTGGCGGACTAACATGCGTTTTCCCCGCCGGGATAACCGAGAGATTGGCCAGATTTCCGAGGACAGCGATGTTATCCGCTTCCTCTGGCCCACTTAAATAAGCCGCAAGCCCGTCACTGCCCTCTATTTCAAACACTGTATGAAGACCGGGATGTCGCAGATTGCAGTCCACCACTGCTACCTTCTTGCCATCCTGGACGAAAGAAACCGCGAGATTCGACAAGATTGTCGTCTTGCCTGCTCCAGCTTCTGCTGACGTAAAGAGCAGCACTTTTCCTCCGCTACCCTGCGTTATTCCAAGCTGGCGTATATATGTGCGTAGCGAACGAAACGATTCCGAGATATGTGAGGATGGATTAGCATCAGTAATCAGACTCTTATTTAGCCGTAACATAAGCACCCTCCTTCACCCTTGTGTTCCCGCCTGCCGCCTTACCCAAATCGCGTTTACGAATGGTTGCGATTGAAGCAATTACCGGAAGACCAAGGTCATATTCCGCTTCCTTTTCAGACCTTAATGTGCCGTTAAGTGTTTCCATAAGCAAAATAATTCCTAGGGCAGCCATAAGCGATACAACAAAGCTGATGATGAGATTCATCGCAAACCCGCCGTTCGAGGGCCCTGGAACATCAGTTGGATCGGCCGGTGTCAGCAAGGTAACATTGTCAACCCTCATCAGCGATGGCAATTCACGAATGAATGTCTGCGAAACCGCATTTACGATCCCGGCAGCTTTGTTGTAGTCTTCATCCTGAACATTTAGGTTGATTACCTGGCTCTTCTCTGAAGTTTTAATCTCAAGCTTCTGACTTAGTTCATCAGCCGTCAGACCAAACTCCGGGTGATTTTCTATTACGCTTTTCATGATGGTCGGTGATTTCATAATTTCCTTGTAACTCTCAATTAAATTCAGGCTAAAGCTCAAATCATTAAGATTGTTGCTCTCGGGAGCCTTGGCAATGTTGTTGACAAGCAGCTGTCCGGAAGCGGAATAGACGGGTTCAACGAAGTTTTTACTAACGTAGTAAGTCGTAGCACAGGAGATCAAAACGAACACCATGATGAGCCAAAACCTTTTTTTAATCAGGTTAATGTAATCCAGAATCGTCTTTTCCACAGTAACCCTCCTTCCGCTAAAATTACATTCTGAAAGCATTCATGAAAGTTTCAGTTGTTGCTTTAATTCTATCAATCCACACCATTCGCCACATGGCTCATACCATTACTTTCCTCTTCACTTTGGAGTAAGATGTTGTACTCCTTAAGAGGGGGGTGAGGTATACTTTAGTGCCATATTTAGGGCTAATTTAAGTTTTGACGCACAAAAAAACACGGACATCCTGTCCGTGTTTATGTACGATGCTGCTTATAAAGCATTTCAGCTTTCACTCATATGACATTTCATATTTGGTCAATCCAACAGCATTTGCGTAAAGCGCTGCCTGTGTACGATCTGCCACCTGTAATTTCGCTAAAATCTGACTGACATGCTTTTTCACTGTAAATTCACTAATAAAAAGACGTGAGGCAATTTCTCTGTTACAAGCGCCCTGTCCCAGCTCGATTAAGACTTCCTTCTCTTTAGGGGTCAATTCATCTGTTGGACTGCTTCCACTCATTCGCATCTTATCTTCCATCAGACCAGGATCATAATACTTTCTTCCTTTATAGACCAACTGGATAGCAAATAGTAACTCTTCTGGCAATGCCTCTTTTAGTACATATCCGTCTACCAGCACTTCCTCAGCTTTCAGAAAATCCTCTCTGCTTGCAGAGGATGTCAGCAGAATAAACTTACTAACGATACCTCGAGCACGTGCCGTCTTGATGACATCAAGTCCTGATTCATCCGCTAATTTAAGATCAATGAGTACAAGGTCAGGCTGCGTCTCCTCAATCACAAGAAGCGCTTCTTGGCCGTTCGTCGCCTCTCCAGCAAACTTCACATTTGGTTGCATCGAAATAACGGATGCCAGCCCTCTTCTAACTAGAGGATGATCATCTACAATGACGATTTTCATAGAAACGACCTCCCGCCCTAAAGTTTATGCATTCTTTAATTCAGCTACACCCACAGGAATGGAAATCAAGATTCTCGTTCCCATATTTTCATTACTGGACAGCTGGAAGTCGCCACCTAGCGACTGCGTCAAATATTGCATATTCTTCATGCCAAGCCCACTTGCACTATCTTCGGATTCAATCCATAACAAATCAGTATCAAAACCAACACCATTGTCATAAATCAATAATCGGATCCAAGTCGGTTTCAGAGACAGTTCTACATCCACTCGACTGGCAGCGCCATGCCTGATGGCATTTCCAGTAGCTTCAGAGATAATTCGAAAAAGCGCCTTGTGATAAGGATAAGGGAGACTGAAATCATCTCCCGTTATTTTTAATTCAATATCAACATCATTTAATCTGGATAAGCTCTTCAAATGTGATCTTACCATGCCCAACCATGTAGGCCCGCCACTCTTTTTGGAGCTAAGACTGTAGATCGTGATCCGCAGTTCTTTAGCAACCTTTGTAGCAGAGTCATGAATAAGCTCAATTTGTTCTTCTAGCTCATGATCTGACATTCTCTTCCACGATTCCTTCAGCGAATGCGTCGCATACACAATACCAAAAAGGCTCTGGGATACACTGTCGTGCATTTCATCCGCAATCCGGTTCTGTTCGTTCGTGATGATCAACCGGTTCTCAATCACACCAAGCTCATGCCTTTCAAGAATATTCGCACTTAGCTCAGATAAGAATATCAATTGTTGAATATACCATCTGCGGCCTTCCAGCCCCTCTGTAGACTCCAGCTTGAGTCCAATCATCCCTACAAAACGGGTGCTCATCCGTACAGGCATCAGCAGGAAATCTCCTAATCCCGGAAGATTTCTAAAAATAGGCTCTCGCTGCAATCTCCATTCATGCTCATGTTTTCCCAGTTCTGAGAATAGGAACTGTTCCTCCTCCTGCTGCCAGCCGGTCTGCCTGCTCTGCGGAGCTGGTTCTCCGCTTTTCTTAGCGAACCAAAACAAAGCCTTATCTAGCTTCGTTAGCTTAACAACATAATCGGTGATCACTTGACCGATATTCATGAAATCATGTTGGCTTGAGGTTTCCACGATATGGTACAGCGATTTAATATGCTCCATCGTCTCTTTCGTGCGGGCATTCGATTCTTCACGTTGCCGCTTCATCCGATTAACGATCTGCATTATTATAACCGTAAGTACCAGTGTTAGAAACAGATTCCCATTTACAAATACAATTTCCAGAAAAGTTTTGTTCGCAGAATTGATAAAAAAATAACAGAGCACCGCAAAAATACTGATGTAACTTAACAGCAGCGACCATCCAAAATAAATGGACAATGAACCTGCAGCAATCAATACAGGGTTTAGCACATAGAGCCTAAAAGAACTCTCGTACCCACCGGTAAACAAGGTCAATGCAATAATTCCCACCATCTCTATACTAACAGCCAGGACGAGAGTCTTTGGCCTGCTTCGTAACCTCCGATAACCAAATGAGAACGTTTGTGCAAACAGAAAGAGTATGGCAATAACAAGGAATTTATAAATTACGGAAGGTCCCGTTTTATCTAGAAGATACATGAGCGATGTGAGGGACAAAGAGAAGTACCTGTAATACTCAATCAGTTTGTCTTCTGCAGTTGGCTTGATTTTCATCCCACCACCCTATTCTCCAGTTTTTTTGGAAAATGCGAGATTATGCTGTGCTCGATAAAAGCATCATACATGAGAAAAATCACAATAACAAGTTGACATTTCCCATGTTTGCGCTTCCATTTGAAAAATAGTTACAAAAAATTTATTATTTTTTCAGGAGATTTTATACCTAAAATTTGTCATTTTATCCACTATAGTTATTAAGAACTAACGTATTTATGTAATATTAATCCATAATTTTAAATAAATTTTATAAAACGACAATAATTATACAATTATAACAATTCTCATTGGGACTCTAGTAGTATAATGTCGATTTATATGTTACTTCGACAAAGCTGCGGCGCAATTCCCATATATTTTTTAAATAAACGTGAAAAATAGAAAGGATCATTATAATGAAGCATGCCCGATATTTCTTTCACTTGTAATGAGGTATTGAGAAGCAGCTTTTTGGCCTCAGCCATTTTAAGACGGTGAATATATTCATGAAGCGGATACCCGCTACTACGCCGAACAAGACGACGAAGGGTAGACATGGAGATATGATGTTTTGCCGCAATTTGATCTAGGTCCATTTCACCATAAATGCATAAATTCAGGTCCTCCCGAATCTGACGCATATAATCTGCCTGGGCATTCCAACTTTTTTCTTCTATTATAAAAGAACACTCCAATAGCATCCTTTCAACGAGTAGTGCGGCCCGATCCGCATCTGCAGGTTCTCCACTCTCCATCCGCTCTAGCACTTCTTCAAATAAGGCCGAAAGTCCCATGATCGAATTCGCTTGGAACACATTCCCGCCAGCGATTAGCCCCGACTCCAGCCATTCCGATACACGTGTCCCATTAAAATTAATATAATACTCATCCCAGCTCCCTCCATGCGGTGGACCGAAATTATAACTGTATCCTGGACGAAAAAAGAATAAGCTGCCTTCGCGCACCTGCTGTTCTTTCCCCGAAGTCTCCCTATAGGTGCCACCACCTGATACTATGTAAACAATAGCCCAGTGTTCAAAAACTACGCCTGAACGGAATAACGTTCTTCCAGGCAAATGACCGGCTTGTCCGACTCTAATATTTTTAAGCTTCAGCTTAGAGGACTCAACCTTCGGATCAATAATTCGTATTGGATAGGGACTGATCATATAATCCATGTGCTTGGACATTATAGACATTCCTCCCTCTGTTTAGTAGTGATAAGGTTATTGTGAACTTGATCATATTCTACATGAATAAGAGGTGTCCACGCTATGCTTAATCATTCTACACTACTGCTTCTGCCTAATCCGCGTGAAATCACATTGTCGCAAGGCTCATACCGTTTCCCAATCAGCGGAAGCATTGTGCTTCCTAGTACGGGAGAGCAAAGTTCAATGCCTGCTGCACAAAAGCTGCAAGCTGTGATTAAACAAGCCTTAAATCTTCATTTGACCTTATCTATTGGCACACGTCCAACGGTTGTATCCGCTTGTATCTTTAGCTATGTGCCATCATTATCTGAGCAGGCATACGAAATAGTTATTGATCAGAGCGGTATCGTTGTCTCCTATAGCTCACCTGTCGGTGCCTTCTACGCAGTAGCCACACTGAAACAAATCATTGAACAAAGCGGCAGATCTATTCCTCATCTGCAAATTCGCGATGAACCTGATTTTGGAGTCAGAGGGATAACCGTTGATATCAGCCGCAATAAAATTCCGAAGCAAGAAACCTTGTACCGAATCATTGACCTTATGGCCGATCTGAAGATGAACCAGCTTCAGCTATATATAGAAGGTACGCCGTTCGCGTATGAATCTTTCCCTCAAGTGTGGGAGCTTGAGACTCCAATCACAGGAGAGGAAATCTTGCTTCTAGATGCCTACTGTAAAGCGCGTTATATTGAGCTTGTTCCAAACCAGAACAGCTTTGGACATATGGAAGGCTGGCTTTCCCGTCCTGAATTCAATGCTTTAGCCGAAATTCCAGAGGGATTTATGCTTCCCAAGGAATTGTACATGGGGGATGTATATCCAGAAGGACTATTTATGCATCCCGGTACGTTTGATACCGAAGATCCTGCTGTGCTCCCTCTGCTAGAAAAAATGTTCGACGATCTGCTTCCATACTTCTCCTCTAATCAATTTAATGTAGGCTGTGATGAGACGTATGAGCTTGGTCTTGGCAAAAGCAAAGCGCTGGCTGAATCACAAGGCAAGGGTCAGATCTATTTATCTTTTCTTCAGAAGATTTATGAGCTTGTTACGAAACGCGGCAAGACGATGCAATTCTGGGGCGATATTATTATCCAACATCCCGAACTAATCCCTCACCTGCCTAAAGATATTATTGCTATGGAATGGGGTTACAGTGCGGAACATCCTTTTGAATCGGATACCCTCAAATTCCGGGAAGCAGGTATTCCTTTCTATGTCTGCCCAGGTACCAGCTCATGGAACTCCATTACAGGGCGTAGCGACAATATGTTTGCCAATCTGCGTAGTGCAGCTATTCATGGCAAAAATAATGGTTCTATCGGCTATCTCATTACCGATTGGGGTGATCATGGGCACTGGCAGCATCTCCCAATCAGCTACACTGGATATGTTTATGGTGCTGCGCTTTCCTGGAATGTAGATAACAATTTAGATGTAGACACTGCAAAATATTTGAATACATTCATCTTCGCGGATCGTTCCGAGGGTATTGGTCAACTACTCCTTGATCTGGGCAATTATTATCAGCTTGAATCCGAGATTATTCGTTCAAATGATACGGAAATGTCCCTGCTCCTTCGTACTAATCTCGACAATTTGTTAATTGTAGAGAAACTTACCGAAGATCATTTCAACAATCTCGAAGAATACATGCTCACTATCGAGACACGTCTCTCGGGGCTTGATCTTCAATGTGATGATGCTGATCTTGTTCTTAAGGAACTGAGTAACGGAATCCATTTTGTGAAGCATGCTGTGCAGCTTGGAAGAACTAAACTGCAGCTGGCATCCGCGCCAGATACGATTGACCCTAATCTGATTACAGAACAAATCAATGATTTGAATGTTCTTCTTCATCAGTATCGTCTATTGTGGACCGAGCGCAACCGACCCGGCGGCCTAGATCAAAGTATTTGGAGACTTATACGTCTAAGAGGACAATATGAAGCATTGAAATCGGAGTAATTTCCTCATCAAAGCTGCAATTGGCGAGTCGAACGCTGAATTTAACGTTTCCGACTCGCTAAGCGCAGCTCTTCATATTGATTTTCAAGCATTTCCCGCTCCCGTTCTTCATGCTTTTCTCTGCCAATTCCCTCTTTCATGCTTTCCTCATCCTCATAGATTTGCCAAAGATCAGAGAACAAATAATTTTTGATTTCCACTGTTTTTCCATTCAATATCCCATTGGTCCAAATAAGTCCCGAAGAGGTACGCATTACAATGCGGCCGTCTGGCGTTTCAGCCTTTTGCCCCATTCGAATAGTCATAAGCATTTGTCCAAAAGTATAACATTCCATTCGTCCTTAAACCTCCTAAATTTTAGTTGTAATGGAATAAAGAGAAGGATATAATCAGGTCGAAAGAACCATTTTTTTGCAATTTTATTGTAGGAGGGATGCAATGGATTGGCTAAATGATTATGAAGAAGAACTCCGCTTAGTCTTTCAAGAAAGTAGAAAGATCATCTCCGAATTTCCTGAGCCTCTAAATTCACAAGGCATGTCCTATCTTGAACATTTTAACGTATTCAATGCGGAAAGCCACAAAAATTACATATGTTATCTATTGCCCTTTTGGCTTCAGAAAAGCTGTGGACTCTCAGCAGAAATCACCCGTCAAATGTCGATGGGCAATGTCTTCTTCATGCTATATTTTTTCATACAGGATGACCTGATAGACAGCAAAGAATCCTCTACATACGAAAGACTACCTTTAGCGAACCTACTCTATGTTGAATTTTTGAATATCTACAGACTTTTGTTTCCGAATGACTCCTCTTTCTGGACCTCGTTCAATCGTTATATCGCTCAATGGGCAGACAGTGTTAGTAATGAAACCGCCAGTGATTATTTTCTTAACGATCGGATCAAGATCCCTTATAAAGCCAGTCCGCTCAAACTATCCAGCACCGCTGCCCTTCTGTTATCTGGTAAGGATTCTCTTGTACCGCAGTCTGAGGAAATGATCGACTCTGTTCTACTTACACTGCAAATGCTTGACGACTATGAAGACTGGAACGAAGATTTATCAGAAGGCAGCTATAATTGTCTCCTCTCACTCACACGAAGCTATCTATCCGCTGATAAAGCAACCACACTCACATCAAAAGAGGTCGAATTCTTCCTGTTTACAGCAAACGGACTACGTACCTATGCTGAGCTAGCGCAGGATACGCATCGCAAAGTAATGGCTTCCAGCTTGGATGTACCTCATCTCCTAGCATTCCACTCCATGTTGGTGACGAACTTACAACAGATCTCCGATTCCATCGAAGCAGAAAAGCAGCTTTTACAAGGTGGAGGCTTGTTTTATTATTTGTCAAAAAATATACAATAATTCTATTATTTTGTAATAAAAAGAATAGTATTAGCACAATTGCTATGTTATATTATTAAAGGTAAATATATACATTTTGGGAAGGGTGATTATTATGTCAGAAGCAGTTCTTAGAAATCAAGTCATTCAAAAGGCATGGGAAGATCCAAGTTTTAAGCAAAGACTACTCGCAGATCCAAAAGCAGCTCTCCAAGAAGCGCTAGGCGTAATCATTCCCGACAGCGTTACCTTGAAAGCCGTTGAAGAAGGTTCAAATGAATTCTATCTTGTAATCCCACCAAGTCCATCATCAGATGTATTGAAAGCAACCGCAGCACCACGCGGTTCTTGGTAAGACAGCAGGATTAACCTCATAGGGAGTAGGAATCATCCGGAGCTTCTGCCAGTGGCAGTATGGTAATGGATTCGGTTCCTACTCCTTTTTTGCTTGTGAATCTCACTTCACCTTGCATAGCTTCAATGATGCGGAAGGTGACCATCAATCCTAAACCTGTTCCTTTATTTTTTTTGGTGAAATATGGTTCTCCTAGTCGGTGCAGAACATCAGGGTCCATTCCTTCCCCGTTATCTTTGATGTGAATAATCACTTTATCATCTTCACCATACACCGACATATAAATGAACCCTTCCTCACTGAATGATTCAATGCTGTTCTTGATAATGTTAATGAACGCCTGCTTAAATTTCGAGGAATTTCCTTTTACCCATAATTGACCGGATACATCCAGAATCATTTTCCCTCCATTGATGTGACACAGGGGCTGCATAATACTCTCAATATGCTTGAATTCATCATATAAATTCAGACTAGAGATCGTCTCAAATTCTGGTTTAGCAAAGGTTAAGAAATCAGTAATAATATTGGATGCACGATCTAGTTCACTTAGGGCCATTGACATATAAATTTGCTCTTCGTTAACAGATTTCTCGCTAAGCAGCTGCAGAAAGCCCCGAGTGACTTGTAGTGGGTTTCTTACTTCATGAGCTACAGATGCAGCAAGCTCGCTAATGATCTCCATTTTTTCCGAACGCTCCAATTCATTGTTGAAACGCTCTAGTTCTCTAGAGTAATTAACAACCTGTTGATGGTTAAAGGCTAATCTTCGTTCCAGAATTACGATCAAGGAAATAATGAAAGCAACCAGCCCCCACTTCCACAAGAACAAATCATAATTCCCTTTTTGGATGTAATACCATAATAGCTCTGCAACTACAGTAAACGCAGCGGTTCCAAATCCAATGGCAAACACAATAGCATCTTTATTTCCTTTAAGAGAGAATATAACCACACATGCGATCAGCAGGATGAATTGGAGGATAAGGATAAACCCTATAATGGTGGTAGAAATAAAATAATAGAACTTAATATAGTGATTATTGGATAGGAGATTGATTAAAAGACATAACAAACCAAAAGAAGAGTAAAGCACTTGAAATTGACGAAATTTTCGAATGATACTGAATTTACCACTACCGAATAATTTCTCAAATAAAAAGGTAAGCGCTGGGAGAAGTGAAAAAAGGGCTAAGTCTAAGCATACGTTACTAATTGGCCCCAATTTATTGTAAAAGGTATAGATGAAGGGGGAGTAGGTTATAGAAAGGATTCCAGTAGCCGCTATAACTACTGCTAGTGAAGCAACACTGGAGAAATAATCTTTGTTTATGTATAGAGCACTTATAAATAGAACGATAGCCACCAGAAAAAAAGCGCAGCCCAAAATCACATCACTTAGTCCATTCTCAATATATTCATTAATTAATTGACTATGTTCACCGATCATTACACTTTCTTTAATTCCAATTCTGTCTTGCATGGTTTCTGTCCAGATATATAGTGTTTTCCCGTTATCTTCTTTACTTAAAGGCAACAGCAAAGAATAGTTATCCTTGATATATTTACGATTTTCCTCGAAGATCAAACGATCCTCCACATACACTCTCACATGAAGAGCATATAAAGTATCGATATACACCGATGGAGACACATAACTTAAAACGGGTAAGGAAATGCGGGTCCAAGAAGAGGATACTCCTGAAGGTAACTCTGGGAGTCCCTTCTTAGAATCTATGTTCATCCAGCCTTGCTGGCCTTCACTCCACGGAATCTCTTTTCCTGCATTTCCTGTTTCATCCCCCCATTTCATTTGCCACTTTGTAATTTCTTGGGGTGGATTTGGGTTCGCCGCCGATACAATAATAGAGCCACAACCTATCAGGAGGAGTGAAAGGGTGATTGTAATGTGGAGTATTCTAACCATCAAGCGCATATAGGCACCTCAGAAGGAAGTTTCAGAAACAATATTCTGTGTGTTACTACTTCGCTCACTATGCTACCCTTTCCTTCTAAAAAACGGAATAATCATTAAATTCTCCTAATTTTTTCTAGCCTTTGGCAATTTAATAATAATCTCCGTCCCTTCCCCCTTCTCACTCTGAAACTCAGTTGACCCTTCCATCGCCTCAATTATTCGGAAGGTTACCATAAGTCCAAGCCCTGTTCCTTTTGTTTTATTAGAGTAATAAGGCTCACCCAGTCGGGCCAGTTCACTACCACTCATCCCTTCTCCATTATCACGTACACTAATCATTATATGGCCTTCGGATTTCCAGGCCGTAATTCTAATAAGTCCATTATCCTGTAAGGCTTCGATGCTATTTTTTATAATATTAATAAACGCTTGTTTAAATTTGGCAGATGATCCAATCACGCAGAGTTCTGACTGCAGGTTGAGTTCAATGACTCCCCCTTGCAAATTTGCAAGCGGAGCGAGAATACCCGACACATGCCGTAACTCCTCGGATACATCAAGCCTCTCAATGGTCTCTAGCCCTGGCTTAGCAAAGGTAAGGAAGTCTGAGATAATCACCGTAGCTCTATCCAGTTCTGCGATAGCCATCTGCATATATTCCCTCTCCTTATAATCTGAACGTTCTCCTAGGATCTGAAGGAAACCACGGGTTACCTGTAAAGGATTCCGTACCTCATGCGCTACAGAAGCCGCCAATTCACTTATAATCTCCATTTTCTCGGAACGCTGCAAATCATTATTAAACGTTTCAAGCTTACGAGAATATTCAACAAGTTGCTCGTGGTTTCTCGTAAACCTTCTCCCCAGAATGACGATTAAGGATAATACGAAAACCATCATCCCCCACTTCCACCAATATAATTGATAGGATTCTCTGGATATGTAGTATACGATCAATTCGACAAGAGATATAAATGCAAAGATGGTAAACCCTGTAGTAAAAACAATAGCATCTCCATTGCCGCGATAAGTATGAATTAACGCTAAGCTTACCAATAATATAAATTGCACAATCATAATGATGCCTAGAATATCAGCAGTCATGAATCTATAAAAGTCTTCCAGCTGATACGACAGAAGGATATTAATAACCATTAGTGAAAAACAGAATATAGAATATACCAATTGAAATTTACGGAATCGGGTAACGATTTGTTTTTTCCCTGAACCGAATATTTTCTCGAAATAAAAGGTTACGGATGGCAACAAAGTGTACAACGCTAAATCAAAGAAAACAAGCACGATTTTCCCATAATCCCCGAGGATGATCGGCAAAAACGAAGAATACGTAACCACTATAACTCCAATAGATAAGAGAATTAATACCAACAAAAATCCGTCCGTAAAAAATCCTTTTCTCAAGAATAATGAACAAATAAACAGGACAATAGCTATAAAGATAAATGTCGTCCCAATGATAATATCCATTAAGCCCTGCTTTACATAAATGGACAACAGCTCACTGTAGCGATCTACTCTTATTTCGCCTTCTATTCCTAAATCCTTGCTTCCTCCGTGTGTCCATATGTATAGTTCCTTCCCTCCATCTTCTATGGATAAAGGAATTAGAATTTTGCTGCCGTTGAAATTGTATTTATTCTCAGAATCATATACTAACGCGTTATTCACATAAGCTTTGACGCTATTTCCATATACCTTATTAATGAATAACGCGGATTTCTCGCTCATTTGCGGCAAAGAAAACCGGAGCCACGCTGAGGATGTACCTTTTGGCGTCTCTGGTTTGTTATCATGAGGCGTTACGCGAATCCATTCATCATCTGCAGCTGCTACAGCTTCTTCGACAGTCTCTGCTTCTGTATTTCCAAATCTAATCTCCCAGCTTGGCAGCGCAGAGTCTGATGATCCAGCACTCACTATCGCCGCACCGTAAGACACTATTGCTGTTAGCAATAGAAATAATAGCAAAGAAACCGCTATCTTTGGTTTTGGCAACTTCATCGTAGCACCTCAGTAATTCATTAGTTGTTTAAATGATCATATATGATTCTTAATTTCGACAACCTTCGCACTATTCCTGCCTATTCTTGTTAATTCCCTCGAAAAAAGACGTTATTTATCAGCGTTATTTCCCTGATTATTTATAAACCGATTCGAACATAGGCAATCGGGTAAAGATACATATGAGAAGTCCAAATCTTAACCTACCGAGGGAGTGAACGGCTATGGAAGATACACCTAATAAAACTGAGGCCGACTTTGCATACGAGCGTTATATACAAGCTGATATTGATGTAGAGGATGTTGTCAATGAAGATGCCGACCCCGTATTGGTTGGCGATAAATATTTGGCGGCGGATATTGGTTTAAACCAACCTGAGGAAACACTCGAAAGAAATGACTTACTGGAATCCGATGCATTCCTGGCTGCTGAAACGGCAGGACTAACAAGCAGCGATACTGATGATGAAGAGGAGCTGCTAGAGATGGAAGAGGAGGATCCGCCACTGGAAGATATTCCTGATGCAGATGAGGTTTATCCAGGATCCATCATCGACCCTGCTTCACCACCAGTAGATGGAATGCCTGGAACGGACATCTTAAACGGATCACAGGGAGATTAGACTATATAAAGCCGCCGGAATAGGATCCGGCGGCTTTATTTGTCTTTCAATATGAGCACTGGTCACAGTAAGGGTTATTTTTTTTGCTGCCGGTTATTCTGCTGAACGCGCTGCTGCAATTTGGGAATCCAGCTTACGGGTCTTAACCAATACCGCTGCTACAAGCAGCATCACCCCATTGATCACAAACACCCAGCGGATTTGGATAAATGCCCCAAGTAAGCCGCCTATAATAGGCCCGGCCATAGTCGCGAGTTGAGATGCCGCTTGGTTGAGACCAAAAGCACGTCCACGAAACCCGGGTTCAATCACTTGTACAATCATTGCGTTTACAGATGGAAGCACACCTGCATAGAACAAGCCGTAGGCAAAACGAAGAACGGCGAATTCCACATACCCTGTAACAAAGAACTGCAGAATATTACCGATACCTCCACCGATTAATCCAATGAACAAGATCATCCCGAAACCCTTCCGGCTTCCAATTCTACCCCACTGCGGAGCCATTAGCACAGTAGCAATACCCACAGCGGAGAATACAATTCCTGAGCTTAGCGAGGCGCTGCTTTTGGCGATTCCCATGTCTAGCAGATGTATCGGAATAAGCGGCTCCAGAATCATAACAGAAAAGGTACTTATTCCCGCCAGCGATAGCAAAGTCATAAATGCGCGATTGCTACGCGCTTCCTTAATATCATCACTTACATGAGACCTCGGAGCAGATCGGTCAAAATTCTCTTCTTTAGCAAAAAAAGTAGCGATAAGTGCCGAAACGAGTACAATACCTGCTGAGAATAAAAAAGCAACCCGATTGCTTGTGTAAAAACTCACTACACCGCCGATCAATGGACCAATGATACTGCCCGTTGCTCCGGCTGTAGACATAATACTCAGCGCATAACCGGTCTTATCCTCAGGTGTGTTCGTAGCCACCATGGCTATCGCAGCGGGAACAAATCCAGCAAGCAATCCTTGCAGTACGCGCACGATCAGAAAGACGTAAGGATCATGCACGAAGTAATTAATCAGATATAAGGCTGCCAAACTGAAGCCCGAGCGAATAAGCATCGGCTTCCGACCATATTTGTCGGCTAAGGAACCCCAGTAGGGAGAAATTAAAGCGCTGGCCAGAAAGGTTATGCCAAAACTAACCCCAGACCAAATTTCCAAATGATTCGTAACCCCAAGTTCGTCACTCAAAAAAATAGAGAGGAACGGAATAGAGATCGAATACGCTGTACTACAAAAAAAGACACCCACCCAAAGCACGATTAAGTTCCGTTTCCATGAAAAGCGCATGATCTACACATCCTTTCTTGATGTTCTCGCGGAAACATTCCTATTATTGTAAACCTCTTTTGTGAATGTGCCAATCCCACATGTCACAACTGACCTTTGCATGTAAAGGGACAAAGAGGTTATTATGAGAAGTACCTACGAGATTATTCAAGAAAAAGGAGAGATTGATTAGTGAAGTCTACACGAGCAAGATCTGCTATCCTAATGGTCATGTTATGCCTGGTGATGGTTATTGCAGCAGGTTGCGGTAATAAGCCTACCAATAATAATGCCAGCAGTAATAATGGAAGCAGCAGTGGAGCAGCAGGTAATAACGCTAGCAGCGAGACAAATCCTGGAGCTAATGAAGGGCTCCCTTCAGCTACAGCAAGCCACCCCGTTGTGACCATTGAGATGGATAATGGAGGCATCATCAAAGCCGAGCTTTATCCTGAAGTTGCCCCTAACACGGTTAACAACTTCATCTCACTGATTCAAAAAGGATTTTATGACGGCACCATATTCCATAGAGTGATCCCTAATTTCATGATCCAGGGCGGTGACCCTGATGGAACCGGTATGGGTGGTCCAGGGTATAGTATCGCCGGAGAATTCTCTGGAAACGGGTTTACTAATAACCTGTTGCATACGGAAGGTGTTCTGTCCATGGCAAGATCGCAGGCTCCAGATTCTGCCGGCTCCCAGTTCTTTATTATGGATGCAGCTTATCCTAGTCTAGATGGAAGCTATGCCGCTTTTGGCAAAGTTACCGAAGGCATGGACGTGGTTAAATCCATTGTGGGCTTGAAAACAGACAGTTCAGATCGTCCAGAAGAACCGCCAGTGATGAAGAAAGTAACCGTCGACACACTAGGCGTCACTTACCCGGAACCACAAAAAGTACAATAACAAGCAAAAACGCCTTCGGCGTCCTTAATGGACGGTAAGCGTTTATGAGAGAAATATAAGGATAATATATAGCGTGAAACTTATAAATTCTTATATATTAAGAAACTCGGCAAGCTCCCATCCGGAAAATGATTCGGAGAGACTGCCGAGTTTTTTTAAAAATATAAGCTTACCGTCCTTTAGCGACGCTGATGCGCTTTTGCATGTGAAAGACTAATTTAAGTACCTATGCACCTTATCCCCGGAGTGATCTTCTGCTAAGCGCATGTTGACCATTTCGCAGGAAAGTACTACGAGTATTTCTTAATAAGGAAATCCGTTCCTCTGCAAGCTGATTTGCCGCAACAGAAGTAGGAATTCCATTTAGACGTGAGATTTCCAGCACGCGGGTGATGTTATCGTAAATTTTTGAAACCTGCTTAAACGCACGTTCCTTATTATAACCATTCAGTTCATCGGCAATATTAATAACGCCACCGGCATTAATCACATAATCAGGAGCATACACAATGCCCATTTCGTGCAGCGTATCGCCATGATAGGCCTCTTTTAACTGATTGTTGGCTGCGCCTGCGATCACCTTCGCCTTAATTACCCGGAGGGACTCATCATTGATCGTTGCTCCGAGTGCGCATGGAGCATAGATATCACAATCTGTACTGATAATATCTGCAGGATCGACTGCTTTGGCGCCGTAAGCTTCTACTGCGCGCCCCACAGCTTCTTTATGAATATCGGTTACGATAAGCTGAGCGCCTTCTTCATGAAGATGCTTACACAGCGAAAAAGCCACATTCCCAACACCTTGAACGGCTACAGTCTTCCCTTCGAGCGAATCACTGCCAAACGCTGCTTTGGCCGCTGCCTTCATCCCTTGGTATACGCCGTAAGCCGTCGCAGGTGACGGATTGCCCGATGAACCATAAGTAGGAGATGTACCTGTAACATAATCTGTCTCCTGATAAATAATGTTCATATCTTCTTCTGTAGTGCCAACATCCTCGGCTGTTATGTACCGTCCATTCAAGCCCTGTATGTATCTTCCGAAAGCACGGAACATCGCTTCGTTCTTATCCTTCTTGGGATCACCTATAATCACTGTTTTCCCGCCGCCTAAATTTAGACCCGATACTGCATTTTTGTACGTCATCCCTTTCGCTAAACGAAGCGCGTCAACAATCGCTTCCTCTTCTGTAGCATAGGTCCACATCCGTGTCCCACCCAGTGCGGGCCCTAATGTCGTGTCATGAATGGCGATGATTGCCTTTAATCCTGATGCTTTATCCTGACAAAATAACAGTTCCTCGTAATCGTCCCGCTCGAGTGCTGCAAACAATTCCATTCTTAATATCCCCTGTCTCTTTGTTATATTCCACATGTTGGTTGTTACTCTTACCTCTCAAAGTATTGTAGCAGAATGCGTCGTAAAACAAAAAGAACCACGTCACCCTTAAAACTTTCAATGGATGACGTGGCTCTTATATGAATGCTACTGCACCGAATCGAGTGCAATTGTCAAAATGCGTTACAGCTTAGCAATTGTTTCTGTAAGAACAGGAACGATTTGCGATTTACGGGATACTACACCTCTGAGAAGTGCTTTATTGTCATCAAGCTTAACATTGTACGCCGTTTCTACTGCACCTGCAACACGACCCAGAGCCAGACCCACAGAATCGTTATTGAGGATATCTGTAACTACAAACAGGAACAGATCCAATTCTTTTTCAGCAATAATGGAAGTAAGTGCAGTTTCCAGTTCAGCTTGTTTGGAGAGAACATCATTAACATCCACCGCGTTCACTTGAGCGATTTCAACTTTGTATTCACCCATTTTGAATTCCTTTGCATCCAAGGAAATCAGTTGAGCGATACTCTTGTCGCTAAGGTCAGCTCCAGCTTTCAGCATATCGAGACCGTAGCTTTCTGCATCTACACCAGCGATTTCAGCAAGCTCACGTGCTGCAGCTACATCTTCCGCAGTGCAAGTTGGTGATTTAAACAGCAAGGAATCAGAAATGATCGCAGACAGCATCAATCCGGCGATTTCTTTAGGGATTACAATTCCGTTTTCTTTATACAACTTGTTAAGAATAGTAGCAGTACAGCCTACTGGCTCAGCACGATAGTATAACGGATGTGCAGTTTCAAAGTTTGCGATCCGGTGATGGTCGATAACTTCAACCACGCGCACTTGATCAATGTCATTTGCACTTTGTTGGCGTTCGTTATGGTCAACAAGAATAACCTGATTTGCTTCACCAGCTACGTTCTCTACCAGTCGAGGAGCAGCGACTCCGAAATGGTCAAGCGCAAATTGCGTTTCACCACTAACCTCACCCAGACGAATTGCCTCAGCATCCCAGCCCAATTCCTTTTTGAGTGCAGCATAAGCAATTGCAGAACAAATCGTATCCGTATCCGGATTTTTGTGTCCAAAAACCAAAGTTTTTTCCATTTCCAATCTCCTTACTATGTTTTAGTGAGATTAATATACCATACATTGATAGCGGCTTCCAGATTGTGTGGTTTGAAAAATGCTTTATCGGCATTCAATTAGCCTCTTCTAGGGTTGCTCACGCCCTAGTCTTTGGAAGTGGTACCGGCTTGTCCTCCCCATGCAGTGGCTCATTATCTGAGAAAAGATTAGGATTTTCTGTCAGCATCTGGCTTAGAATATTCGTTGTTTCTACCGTCCCGCATATCCTAACCAGCGCATCGCCAAAATGCCCCTTACGCATAGCACCGCCTTCTTCAAGCTCGCGTTCCACTTTCCAAAAATGCTCAGACCAAGAGAGGCCACAGTGTCTGCGAGAAGGCACCATGATTTCATCGCCACCTGGCGTCACCGTATATAGCTCCTCATAGGTATCCGTCATTCTGCCTGGAATATCGACCCACTCTTCAATGCCATGGATGAACGTATTCCGCCGAAGATCGACTCCCAGCAGGACAATTTCCGCCTTTCGATCAAGTAGCTTGCCCCATGCTGAACCACGGGCGCACGGCGTATCCCAGCGTTCATCTCCCGTGGTGAACTCCTCAGCATCTGCACCTAAAGCCGCTACAGAATGTGTCGGATGCCAAGAGCGAGTAACATTTGGACGTTTACGGAACAACTCCGGTAATATCCCTACACAAGAAGGGGAATCTTGAACAGAGAACCTTGGATTGTCTGCATTAATATAAGCCCATGTATGGGTTGGCAATACGAGCAGTCCGTCCTTCATATATTCACTGAGTACATCCAATACTGTGTTCGCGCCTCCATCTACTTCTCCAATGCTTTTTAATGAGGAATGGACCAGAATAGTCCCATGTGAATCAAGCTTTAGCTCCTGCAATTGTTTCATCAAGCTAGTTGTTGTGTGCAATGTACGCTCTCCTTATGTATGAACTGGATTTTATGATGCATAAACATCTACTTGCAAAAACCGCTTTTTACTATTAAAATTATAGCTACTTAATAATACTCACTTAATATTTTAAAGATCACAATATAACTTACTCACATTTAGCATTTACACGGAGGTAATTACACATGACATTAATATTAAAAGGACTACACCACGTATCCGCAATTACAGGTAACGCACAGGAAAACTTTAGGTTCTATACCGAAGTACTTGGACTGCGTCTCATTAAAAAGACAGTAAACCAGGATGATATTTCAGTGTATCATTTATTCTATGGTGATGAGAAGGGTAACCCCGGAACCGAATTAACTTTCTTCGAGCTCCCGATGGCGGGCCGCAACCGTGCAGGCAACAACAGCATTTCCGCGCTCTCCCTTCGGGTGCCAAACGATGCCGCACTTCTCTACTGGGAGCAGCGCTTCACCGAGCTTGACGTTGAGCATGGGACGATTCAAACAATCGGCGGCCGCCAGACTTTAGCCTTCCGTGATCATGAAGGGCAACGTTTCATACTAGTATCCGACGAGAATGATAAGGGTGTTGCCGCTGGCATCCCTTGGGCAAAAAGCCCGGTACCTGCTGAGTATGGGATTATTGGCCTAGGTCCCGCACATCTTACAGTAGAAAGTGCAGAGCATACTGCGGCTGTACTGGAGCAATTGCTTGGCTTCCGCCGCAAAAGCACTCATCCTTCCACAGTAGCAGGACAGCCAGATGTGATTGTATTCGAGACTGGAGAAGGCGGGTCAGGTGCAGAGGTTCACCTAGAGGAACGTAATGATCTAGAGCAGGAACATTTAGGTCGAGGCGGGGTACACCATGTCGCATTCCGCGTGGACAACGAGGAGGAATTGAAGCAATGGGTCCAGCATATACGCACTGCTCAGCTTCCTAACTCCGGATTCGTGGATCGTTTTTACTTCCGCTCCCTTTATTTCCGCGAGCCTAACGGCATTCTTTTTGAGCTAGCTACAGACGGACCAGGCTTTGCAACAGATGAGCCGATGGAAAGTTTGGGTGAATCTCTTGCTCTGCCACCATTTCTGGAATCGAAACGCCAGCAAATCGAAGCTTATCTGAAGCCGCTGGATACTCGGCAATAAGATCCTTCAGCTCACTTAATAAAAGGTGTGAGTCGCTATGCGCTCACACCTTTTATTATTGAAGATCAGCTGTCTTGCCTACAATGTCTAAGAGCTCCGACAGAACTCGAATTTCGTATTTCGGTTGAACACCCGACGAATTCTCTTTACCGAGCGGGTTAAACCAGCAAGTATCGATCCCATAATTGATTCCGCCTTGAATGTCAGAGGTTAAGGAGTCCCCTACAATCAGTACTTTTTCCCTATCCGAAATCCCCAATTTGGCAAAAGCATAATCAAAAATCCCTGTCTCCGGCTTCTGACAACCAGCCTCCTCTGAAATAATGATCTGCTCAAAGGTTTCACTAAGCGGTGATCCTTGGATTCTGGAAGTTTGCACTTCTTTAATTCCGTTCGTAATGATTGCTAATCGGCAGCCGGCAAGCTCCTCGCACAGCTCGATCGCTCCCTGGATCAGAAAGGTTCCCTCGCCTAAGAAACGCAGATATGCTTCACTAAACGCCTCAGGATCTAGCTCCAGCGCATTCGCAGCGAATAACCGATTAAACCGTTCCACGCGTAATGCCGCAGAACTAATCTTCCCCTGCTCCAAATCCCGCCACAGCGCATGATTAATCTCCTGATAACTGGCAGCATAATCCTCAGCACCTGTGGGCATCCCAACATGTAGAAATGCGTTAGATAACGCGTGACTTTCTGCCATTCCGTAATCAAACAGTGTATCATCAGCATCGAATAAAATAACGTCGTATTTCATCATATCCCCCAAAACTCTTTTCTCAAAAAGGTACTACAGTGATACAATCAAGTCAACTTATCAGTCAGACGACAAAAATTTACTTTTTTAAGGTAGTTTTAAGCGAACTGTGTTATTTTAAAAAGAAAACGGTGGTGAGCGTCATATTATACGTTTTATCGTTTCTAATGTCTTTTTCTATCGTATACTTTCTAATTCCGCCGCTCGGCAGACTAGCTTTCCGACTTGATTTTGTGGACAAGCCTCGTCAAGACGTTGAGCGTAAAATCCATAGAGAACCTATACCGCTTACGGCCAGTTATGCCATATTCATCGGGTTCTTCATCACTTACCTGGTCTTTGCCCGGGAATTTTCCATGGAGACCGTCGCACTGTTTGCAGGGGGTGTGCTGCTACTAACTATTGGTACCATAGATGACTGGTACAAAACAAAGGGTAAGGATTTCCCGGCACTGCCCAAAATGATTGTGCAGGTTAGTGCGGCTGTTCTTGTTTATTTTTCCGGCAACGCATTTACCGGATTCTATAATCCCTTCTCAGGGGATTATATCGTTCTACCCGTTGTATTACAGTTTCTATTGACGATTATCTGGATCTTCGGCGTAACCACTGTCATTAATTTCTCGGATGGTATGGATGGTTTGGCTGGCGCCTTAACTGCTATTTCGGCCATAACACTATTTATTGTCGCATTAACTAAGGGGCAGTCCTCTTCAGCGATTATGGCGATTGCGCTCGTCGGCGTTACCATTGCTTATCTACGTTATAATAAACCGCCTGCCAAAATCTTTATGGGCGACGCCGGGGCTACCTTTCTTGGTTTTATCCTTGCGGTAATCGCACTCGACGGTGCGTTTAAGCAAGCCACGGCCCTGTCGCTGTTCATCCCGATTCTGGCGCTGGGCGTTCCGATCTTCGACAATATTTTTGTCGTCGTCAAACGCTTTATCCAAGGCAAGTCCATTTATCAGGCCGACGCAACCCAGGCTCATTACCGCCTGCTCCGTGCAGGTCTGAGCCAAAAGCAAGTCGTTGCCGTGTTATGCTTGATCAGCGTTTGTCTATCCTTATCCTCTATCATCCTGTTGTTGATCGAGACTTAGCCTATACAACCCTTTGAAGACATAAAACGAGCAAGATTCCAACTGGAATCTTGCTCGTTTTATATTCAAAGCTTTTCGGGCGTGGCGGATTACAGGGACTTGATGGGAGATAGCCAAGAGTGAGTCAGAACTGTAGCAAGCTGTGTTATAAGGTATATAAGGGCTTCTAATTCTACTACGCTATATGGCAATCATTGTCGAGTCCGATAGCCGATAGCTCATCCATGAAGTTGCTCCTTCGTGTTACTAGCGGCATTTCTCAGCTTCTCCACAACTCCCCCTACACATACGCCACTACTCAGCATTCCACCCTCTGTTCCCTCCAACTCAGTCTCCCGAGTCAGCCATCGCTCTCTTGTGTAAACTCAGCTAACCTACGGTAGATCCCTACGATCTCCTCCATTGGCATTCGAACCAATCCACTGGAAGAGGGGGCGACAAATTCACGCACACCATCTACCGTTGGAGACACGTTTCCTTGAAATCCCCATTCTGCTTTTTTTCTCCGACTAAACTCTGTATATACACCTTTTCCAACGAAGCAAGCGACTTGTGGGCGATAAAGCGCCAGCTTGGAACGAAGCAACTCGCGGCCCTCATTATATTCCTCACGAGTGATATCGTCGATCCCGCGTGTTGGCCTGGCAACAATATTCGTAAAACCATAACCCAGCTTAAGCAGCTCTCCGTCCTCAGACGCGTCGTACAACCGAGGAGTAAGTCCTGAATTGTGTAAGATTCTCCAGAAATTATTTCGCGGATTCGCGTAATGATGCCCAACCTCGCCAGAACGGATACTCGGGTTAAATCCAATAAAAACAATTTGTAATCCGTGATCTAAATGATCTGGAATTTCGTCCATGTGATTCTGCCTCCTACCAAAAGACGTTCTTATTCAACTATGAGTGTACACATTAAGACAGGAAGATGGAATAGGTTCTGCCAGCCATACCTCTTACCCGCATAATAAAAGGTTACACCATTTGACCAGTTCTAATCGTATCAACCGTTAGCAGCGTCAATTCCCCCCGGCGGCTTCCGGCCATACTGGCGAAATGTGACCCTTCGGAGTCATCCAGCTTACCAGTTCCATTGCCCCGTTTCACACGCATACAAAATGCGGACTTGTTCTTCAGATTCAATGGTCCGAAGCTGCTGAATGATCGATTGATATATTTCTGATTTATGAATCCCTCTCTTTAACCTTCTAAGTATTTGCAAAAAAGACCATGGACTCCATCGTCCATGGCCAGGCTTCACCTAAATAACATATCTCCAAAAGCATAATCCAACTATCCAGTTTATGTAAACCGGTAGTCTTTATCTGCAATCTTCTACCTTATTCTGAGCTTATTTCAGCAAAACCTTCAATTCAGGCGTCATATCCGATGCTTTTAACATTACGAAATCGCTATAACCCTCTTTATACATCAATTTCACAATGTAGTTGCCATTTTCAACTCCATAATTGAATTGATTATCCACAATATCCGTTAATAGTGCCTTATCCTTCGTAACAATTGTACGATTCTTTTCACGTGCAAGTATTAGCCTTTGTTCAGGACTAGTAGGATTCTTAGGTGTTTGCTTATCCATATAGTCATCTTTTATTATTTCTGCCGATTGTATATCTTCAGCGGTTGTTCGTACTTTATCCGTATAACCCTTTTCGACCATCCATTTTTCTAACTCATGGAAAGAAGACTTCCACGGATAATAATAACCGTAATTTACAGATGGCCGATCACTTTCCTCTTTTACCTTTACCTGTGTTTGGATATTAGCCACATCAGGTCTTCCGTCCTTATCTACCTGTACCTCATAGGACATATTCAAAATTTCATGCTTGATAATCTCCTTTAACTCTGAAATTTCCCCGGGATCAGAGATGGCTACTTTTTTATTCCTGTTGGTAATCCACATATAATCCAGGTCTTTGTCTAACAGAGTTAAATTATAGTTTTCATACTTGAAAGCTTCAGTATCCTTAACCGCCTTGATCTCTGATTCAAACCCCTTATTAGGGATCCAGTATTCCCTCACTAACTTGTGACCATTCTCCAATTGATAAGCCAGAGTAAAGTATTCATAAACGTATTGTTGTGAGGTATGTTCTGGACGTACTGCAACTACCGCTTGATGAAACTTACGGACAGCTTCTATATAATCTTTATCATGCGAAAATGGATCCTGTCCCATATAAGGTGTAGTTGAATAATCATCTATTGGGGTATACCACCGGTAGTTAGATCCCATATATACACCGCTAATCCTTTCACCGGAAGGCACTCTGGCTTCATACCCCGTAACACTTGATACCGGAATATACAGAAGTAACCCCAGCATTACTGCATAAACCGAAAACTCGGCTAACACTTTACGCGTCATAATCTGCCATGTTTTTCGAATAATCATTTCTGCGGCAATATAACCAATAATGGCTCCAATGGCATATCCGCCAATCACCCAGCCTATTTGCTGTTGCTTCATTTGTGCAAAATAAGTTCCGGAGATAAGCATGGCACATAACATAACTCCTGCTTTAAAAAGTGGATTGAAATATCCAAAAGCAATAGCCTGGCCGGCTTTTTCAGTATTACGTTTACGGTATAGCAGGTAGGATAATCCAATAAATAAAAGTGACAATACTCCATAGATCCATAATTCGGTATTGGTGTATGGTTTGCCGGTAAAATAATACATAATATGAACAAACGGAGACCACATCTGTGATTTAGAATCTAGGAATCTTACATTTGCATTTGCATATCCATAAAGATACATGGCTAAATGGCTATTGCCTAATGAAATCAGTACAGCAGGAAGAATAAGCAAAATATAAACGATAATTCCCTGAAGAATAGATTGGCCCGTGCATATTCCCACAAAAACACTAAAGCAGAAGAGGAACAAAGTCAAAATACTAACGGTGATACACCATTGCCAAATATCTGCGCCTTGAAAAATATAAAAATTGCCACTCCATGGCTTAACAACTGCAACCACCCCAGCAGTTAACCAAACAGGCAACAGCAGTAATATAAGTCCACTTGTCAAATGAGCTGTAAATAAATGCCCTCTGCGTAAAGGCAAGCTATGAAAGAGATCTGAGGGTGATTTTGCTTGAAGGTACCGGAACAAAAAGAGTCCAGCTGCAATAGGGATCGTAATAATAAACAAGGCTTGCACACTACCAGCGATGCGAAATAGATGTTCAATTTCCTGCGGTTTCTCATTCGGATTATTGCTCATGAACAGCTGCAGTGGAAGTGCGAACAATAAGCCAAGTGCATAGATAATCCCTATCCAGCCATGCTGGCGGAAGTTCTGGCGAATAATACTGCTATTAAAGTAGTACCGGCTGCGCGTCATATCCGACATCCCCCATTTCATAAATAAAGATCTCTTCTAACGTCAACGGAAGCAAATCGAATACGTATGGCTCATATACCTGAAAGGCCGCTTTGATTCGCTCACGATCCCCTTTTACTATGTACAGGTTCACGCTCCCCCGGCGTTCTTGATGTAAAATTTGCAGCTTCGCTGATATCGGAATTTCATGCCGCTCATCTCGGAAGGCCACTTGAATCTTATGAGTGTCCGCCTTAAGATCATCCAGATCCTTCTCAATCAACATCTTACCACCATGCATAATCCCTACATGATCGCATAGGTCCTCGATCTCACGAAGATTATGTGAAGAAATGATTACCGTCAGCTCGCGTTCAGCAACCTCCTGAAATAGCAGGTTTTTGATCTGGCGTCGCATTACCGGATCTAACCCGTCAATCGGCTCATCCATAATAAGCACATCTGGCATACAGCTTAAACATAACCAGAATGACGCTTGCCGCTGCATCCCTTTGGAGAAACGACTAAGCTTACGCTTCTTATCGAGCTGAAAGACGGTCCCCAAATCTTCAAAACGCTTCTGATTCCAGCTCGGATAGATCGAGCGATAGAAGGCTGCCATTTGCAGCATGTTGGATTGCGGGAAAAAGTAAGGAGAATCCGGCATAAAAATAACCCGTTGCTTAGTTGTCGGGTGTTCGAATACCGCTTCACCATCCACCTTCACGGTCCCCTTATCCGGAAAGTAAATGCCTGCCAAGGTCTTCAGCAGCGTAGTTTTACCCGCTCCATTAGACCCGAGCAGCCCATAAATTGTCCCTTTATGTACCGTTAAAGAGATATCATCAACGGCCTTCTCCCCTTGAAATAACTTGCTGACTCCTCGAATCTCAATCATTACTCTTCCCCCCTTCTCTCTGCTTTTCCACTTGTCGGTACAATGAACTAATCTCAGCGGCGGTGAACCCAAGATATACCGCTTCCACCATCAGTCTAAGCAACTCATCACGTACTTCAGCTTTTTTAATCTCATTCTGTTCTTTTTTCATTGGGGCTACAAAACTCCCTTTCCCCTGCAGTGAATAAATATACCCCTCACGTTCCAATTCACGGTAAGCCTTCTGAATCGTATTGGGATTCACGGTTAGCTGCTGGGATAATGTCCTTACCGAAGGCAGTTGTTCATCAGTCTGCAAAATACCATGTAAAATCATCTCCTTGACCTTATCGGTCAGCTGCTCATAAATCGGCTTGCGACTGCGAACGTCCAATTCGAACATAACCATCCTCCTTTCACTGTCTTGCATTAAATCCATCATGACGTGTATTAACTGTACTACTATTATTAATACAGTTTAATCTTTATGTCAACGCAAAAAAACCCACACAGTGGTTTATAACTGTGTGGGTTTTTCTCATAAATAGACACTTTATTAGCTTGAGCTATTCACACTCTCGACTCTTGATTCAAAAAAATTCGAGTGCGTTCCTGCTGTGGATGATCAAAAATCTGCTCAGGTGTTCCAGACTCCGTGATCTCACCGTTGTCCATGAAAATCACACGATCGGCCACATCACGGGCAAAATTCATCTCATGAGTGACAACAATCATCGTCATATTCTCCTCAGCAAGTTGACGTATGACGCGTAGTACCTCGCCCGTGAGTTCAGGATCAAGCGCGGAAGTGGGTTCATCGAACAATAGAATATCAGGATTGAGCATTAATGCTCTCGCTATAGCAACCCGTTGCTTCTGTCCACCTGACAGCTTTGCAGGATACACATCCGCTTTTTCAGCAAGTCCTACCTTATAAAGTAAGTTCTCGCTTCTAGCCGTAATCTCCTTCACGCTTTCTCGCTTCAACATCCTTGGAGCTAGCTCTAGATTGCCTCGCACCGTTAAATGTGGAAATAGGTTAAAGTGTTGAAACACCATTCCCATGGCCGCCGTGATCTCACGAATACTTGCTCCACTAGCGTATTTTCCATTCGCCACGAGCGGCTTGCCTTGGATGAAGATGCTTCCACCCGTAATTTCCTCTAGATGTACTAGACTACGCAGCATCGTACTCTTACCCGAACCTGAAGGCCCTATAACAGCGACGGCTTCACCCGCCTGGATATTGAAACTAACCTTCTTCAACACATCCAATTTGCCGAAGGATTTCTGTAAATCACTTACTTCTATCATGTTACTCATATTCAGACAGTCCTCTACTCGAATTTAAAACGTTTCTCCAGTCCTTTGAAGAATAAAGTGAGCACCAGCGTCATCAGTAAGTAAATCACTCCCGCCACTACAAAGGGGGTTACAGTAAAGTCTCGATTCACTGCTGTTTTTGCATAGTTCAGTAGCTCAGGCACAGCAACGGCATACAGCAGAGCCGTATCTTTGACCAAGGAAATCGATTCATTTGCCACGGCTGGCAAAGCTACCCTAAACATTTGAGCTAGAATTACCTTGCGCAGCGTTTGCCATTTACTCAGTCCGAGTACTTTAGCTGCTTCATGCTGCCCTTTATCAATGGAGAGCATACCCCCACGGAAGATCTCCGCGAAGTAGGCCCCATAGTTAAGAATAAATCCAAGACTCGCCGCAACGAAGCGGTCCATGACCAGATATTGCCCAATCACCGGAATCTGTGGTAAACCAAAGCAAAAAAATAACAATTGCAGTAAAAGTGGTGTTCCCCGCATGACATAGATATAGGTATGTGCAATCCAAGCCACGGGCTTGATCGCACTCTTCGCCATCAAAGTGACTAGGAACCCGAGCGGAATCGACACCAAAATAACAATAAGAAACAATAAAATAGTTGTACGCGCGCCTTCTAACATCGGCCCGGAAATTTGTATTATATAATCCATTTTCATTTCTCCAATAAACTCTGTATATTGACCTGCTATTTCAATACCTTATTCTCACCAAACCACTTCGTGGAGATCTTCTCAGCCGTTCCGTCATTGTTCATTTCATCCAAAGCCTTTTGAAGTTCTTCCAGTAGTGCCTCATTGCCTTTCTTAATTCCAATACCGTACTGCTCAGGAGCAAGCGATTCATCTAGTAGCTTAAAGGTATCAGGCTCTTTTGACATATAATATCTGGCTACCACTTCATCAATGACTACACCGTCCAGGCGCTTAGTCTTCAAATCTGTGAGCGCTAGCACATTATCCGGAAATTCCGACAGATTAGCAATTTGGTCTTTAATCGGATTAGCATTTAAAGCATCGGCAGCAGAGGATAGACTTTGAAGTCCTACCTCTTTACCAGCCAAATCCTCAAGCTTTGAAATAGTGGAATCCGCTAATACGACTACTACCTGACTATTCTCAAGATAAGGCTTTGTGAATAACACCTTTTCCTTACGTTCATCTGTGATGGTATAACCATTCCAAATCATATCAATGCGCCCACTATTCAGTTCTGACTCCTTAGCTGACCAGTCAATAGGCTGAAAAGTGATTTCTTTGCCCATTTTCTCAGCTGCAGCTCCGGCATAGTCGATATCAAACCCAACAATTTCATTGTTCTCATCTCTAAAGCCCATTGGAGCGAACTTATCATCAATCCCGATTACCAGCTTTCCGTCCTTGCTCCCAGAAGACGAACAGCCTGATAAAGCTGCAATAACCATGATCATAAATAAAACTAAAAATGCATTCTTCTTCATCTCTTTTATCCCCCATCGTTGACACAGCGCCGTGTGCTTTAGTTCGCTAATACGTTATCAGAGTATCATGATAACATGACAAATTAACTACGTCGATAGATTAGGTAAGCCTACATGTGTCAAATCTACAAAGATTTCAGACAACAAAAAAAAGACGACAGATCAAATCTGTCGCCATAACAATGAAAATGATTTAATTTTACTATCAGAGTTAGCGCTTATCGTTCCAAAAATTGTTAGGCTCCATATCCGAAGTAATAATACGGAACGCATAGCCTTCTTTCTTCAGTGCCTCTAGGATGCGTGGAAGAACTTTAAGTGTAGCCTTTTGATCATGCATTAGAATCACCGGGGTGCTCTTCTTCAGATTATGAACCTCTCTCATAACTGTATTATAGATAGAATTACTATCGTTCTTATATCGCCAATCCTCAGAGTCAACGTTCCAATCCCACAGATGGTACCCTTGCGTTAATATCTTATCTCTATAAGCTTTTGTTAAATAAGGTTTACTGCCATAAGGTGTACGAATCAGTGTTGTACTTTGACCCGTAATCTTCTTCAGAATTGCATTATCGTCATTCATCTCTTTTAACGCAGAGGCTGGAGAAGCATAAAATTTATCTTTCACATGTGTCATGCCGTGTAAAGCAGGTGCATGTCCCTCTTTCACTAAGCGTTTCACTTGAGACGCATGTGCGTTCATGTTATTTCCTAACATAAAGAAAGTTGCTTTGGCATCATACTTCGCCAAAATATCAAGTAGTTGAGAGGTAGTAGCAGATGGACCATCATCAAAGCTAAGATATACGACTTTCCCCTTTGTGCCTGTCGTCCCTGTAGGTACATTTTGTTGCAAATCCTTTTTATATTGGTTCACGAATGCAGCATCGTCTAATTTAGCCCCGGAATTATACACTCTTAATAGAGATTGAGCTGGCTTAAACGAAATTGAAAATCCAAGATGAGAGGTCATCTTCACAGGAACCATCGTTCTACCATTTTCAACAAATGTTATCAGCGGAATAGTCTTTCCATTAGGGAGAAGCGCTGTTGCATGATCATTCAGCAGTTCGATGGAACCGTTGTTCCCTTGAACATGAATTCCAACACCCTGAAGGGTAAGATTCAGATTCAGTTCTAGGGACAAATCACGCAGTGAAACATAATATGTATCCTTTATCGACACTGCATCAATTTTAGTTAATTTATCGTTCACCCCTAATTTCAGGGATCCTGTCGCACCCGCTGCATTCACTGTATCTATCTTTCGTACCAAACCCGTACATACGAATAGTACTATAAATAAAAGCCACACTTTCTTTTTAAACATCTTAAAAAATCTCCCATCTCGTATATTTACCTATAACATTATCATAGATTAATAGATAGAAATTTGAGAGATTGTAACTTAATACAGAATAATTTGTTACCCTTTTCTACGTTCGCAGATATTTCGACAAAATTCACCAAATTCTAATTTCGACCAAATCCTGTCACACCAACAAAAAATGGTTAAATTCCAATCCTTTTGCACAAAATAGATGTGTCCAAATTAGCAACTTTAGTAAATTATTGAACAAAGTTTGAACAGAAATAAATAACCATTAAACAGCGTAGCTACAGTGATCTTTATCATATCATTAGGAACTTGTAACAAATTGATCACACATATTTAACTTGATCGCCATTATTAAGGTCTATTATGGCTAAGATGGAAAAATAAGTCTTTTGCTTTCTTTCTCATTAGTTCTTACTATATATGAAGGTAATGATGAGGGTTAATTAATAGAAGTATTGAAGGAAGGAGCTTAAGCATGAACAAAAAGGGACCGTTATACGCTTTATTTCTCAGCCTAATTTTACTCTTGCCAGGATGCAGTTCAATCGCTGTTCTGAATCCGAAGGGGCCGGCTGCGAGAACTCTGTCTGACACGATCATCCTCTCCATTGTTGTGATGCTCGGTGTTCTAGCAGTTGTCTACATCTTATATGTCTTTGTACTTTTGAAGTACCGCGCTAAGAAAAGTAACGAAGATTATATTCCTCCTCACGAGGAAGGAAACAAATGGTTGGAGGCTATCTGGATTACAATCCCGATTATTATCGTGGCATTCCTCTCCGTGGTCACTGTCAAAACGACAGTAGATGTAGAAAACGTTGCAGCGGATTATAAAGATCAGAAACCGCTTGTAATCTACGCTTCCTCCTCCAACTGGAAATGGCATTTCAGCTATCCTGAGGAAGGTATTGAAACCGTGAACTACGTGAACATTCCAGTTCACCGCGCTGTCGAGTTCAGATTGTACTCTTTCGGTACGATCTCAAGTCTCTGGATCCCTCAATTGGGAGGACAGAAATATGCGATGAGTGACATGCTTACCACTTTGCATCTTTCAGCGGATACTGTAGGTTCTTATACCGGAAGAAATGCGAACTTTAATGGTAAGGGTTTTGCCCACATGGAGTTTGAAGCCCTTGCGATGACTGATAAGGACTATCAAGAATGGGTAAAAGACGTTAAAGAAACAGCAGGTCCATTAACCGAAGATGAATTCAAAAATCTTTTGAAAATGGAATATGTCGGACGCAAAACATACACCAACACTCACTTATCCTTTAGCCCTCCTCCGGGAGATCATGGCGACCATATGAGCAATAATGGTAAAGAAATGGATATGGATAATGGAACTATGGAACATCAGGATAATAAAGAAATTCATCCGTCTCCTGCACCATCTAGCGAGACAGAATTTAACAGCGAACCTAATCCAGAACTGGATGAACAGAGCACTACACATGAAGGACATTAGTCCATGTTAATTGAGCAACTTGAAAGGAGCGATTCCTAATGGATTGGGATAAATTTAAGGTCCACGGCGAACCCCTGATTTACGGGGCTATGGCAAGTATTGTTTTAGCTACAATCGGGATTATCGTCGGACTAACCTATTTTAAAAAATGGGGATATTTATGGCGCGAATGGTTAACTACCGTTGACCACAAACGTATCGGGGTTATGTATATCCTTGCTGCGCTACTAATGCTTTTCCGCGGCGGCGTTGACGCTATTATGATGAAGCTGCAAACGGCAGCCCCAGACATGAAATTTCTTGACGCACAGCATTACAACGAGGTATTTACAACACACGGCTTGATCATGATCCTCTTTATGGCCATGCCGTTTATTATCGGTTTGATGAACGTTATCGTACCGCTACAAATCGGTGCCAGAGACGTTGCCTTCCCGCGTCTTAATGCCGTCAGCTTCTGGCTCTTCTTCTTCGGAGCAATGCTGCTTAACATTTCGTTTGTTATCGGGGGATCACCAGATGCTGGCTGGTCTGCATACTTCCCACTAGCAAGTATAGAGTTCAGCCCAACGGTGGGTAACAACTACTATTCGCTCGCGCTTCAAATATCTGGTATCGGTACACTCCTCACAGGCGTTAACTTTATTGTAACGATTCTGAAGATGCGTGCTCCAGGTATGAAATTGATGAAAATGCCAATGTTTACATGGTCCGTGCTAATCACGAACGTAATTATCGTATTCGCTTTCCCAGTGCTTACGGTTGCGCTCGCTTTGATGATGTTCGACCGGTTATTCGGCTCTCAATTCTTCACGATGGCCAACGGCGGTATGGATATGTTATGGGCCAACCTTTTCTGGGTATGGGGACATCCAGAAGTATATATCGTTGTACTACCTGCCTTCGGTATTTATAGTGAAATTATCGCCACCTTCTCCAAAAAGAACCTGTATGGATATACATCCATGGTCTTTAGTATGTTGATCATCTCCCTCTTGTCCTTCTTAGTATGGGCTCACCATTTCTATACAATGGGTCAAGGCGCTATGGTTAACAGTTTCTTCTCGATTACTACTATGGCCATTGCCGTTCCAACAGGTGTGAAAATATTCAACTGGCTATTCACCTTACGAAAAGGGCGAATATCATTTACGACGCCGATGCTATATTCGCTCGCCTTTATCCCGATCTTTACGATTGGTGGGGTAACAGGTGTCATGCTGGCCATGGCCAGCGCCGATTATCAGTACCATAATACAATGTTCCTGGTGGCGCATTTCCACTACGTTCTCATTCCAGGTGCTGTATTCGCCGTTATCGCAGGTTTCCACTACTGGTTCCCTAAAGTATTCGGCTTCCGTTTGAACGAACGCCTTGGTAAACATGCCTTCTGGTGGATTATTATTTCCTTTAACGTATCGTTCTTCCCACTATTCCTTCTCGGACTTAAGGGAATGACACGTCGACAATACACTTATTCTGCGGATACCGGATTTGGTCCGCTCAGTATGGTCTCGTTCATAGGGGCGATAGGTCTTACAGTCGGATTTGTAATTCTGGTGTATAACATCTACTGGAGTACACGTTATGAACCAAGAGATACAAATGGAGATCCATGGGATGCACGTACTCTGGAGTGGGCAACGAAAAGTCCGATTCCGGCTTACAACTTCGCAGTGGTTCCAACCGTAAAAACACGCGATGCCTACTGGTTCTCTAAACAAGACAACGTACCTTTATACGAAGACAAGATTACTAAGATTCATATGCCTAGTAATTCAGGCAAACCATTTATTCTGGGTGTTATCTTCTTCATTGCAGGATTCTCTCTGGTATTCAGTCTCTGGATTCCGGCCATCCTCTCTGGAGTAGGTATCCTCATCGTTCTAGCTGCTATGTCCTTCGATCGGGATCACGGATTCTACATCCCTGCAGAAGAAGTTATTGCTACTGAAAAGAAATTGCGGGGTGAGACAATATGAAAATAGATGCGTCTAAGCCGCTTGAATACTCAACAGAAGAGAATAGTAATAAAATCTTTGGCTTCTGGGTCTTTCTAGGAGCAGAGATTGCACTGTTCGCTACGTTGTTCACTGTTTACTTTGTAATGGTAGACCGTTTTGCCAGCGGCCCTAGCGGGCCGGACCTTTTTGAAATTGGTCCAGTGATGATCGAAACATTACTGCTGTTGACAAGCTCATTTACGATCGGTCTTGCAGTTCATGCTATGCGGCATGGTTACCAAAAAGCTATGATGGTCTTTTTCGGACTAACCCTGTTAATGGGTCTTGGCTTCCTTGGTATTGAAATCACGGAGTTTGTCACTTATGTTCACGAAGGGGCTACACTTCAAACCAGCGGATTCCTATCCAGTCTCTTTGTACTGCTGGGAACACACGGAGCTCACGTATCGTTCGGGTTCCTGTGGGGTGCGGCTATCTTAATCCAGTTGAAGCGTCAAGGTATTACTCCGGCTACGGCCAATAAATCCTTTATCTTCTCGCTGTACTGGCATTTCTTGGACGTTGTCTGGATCTTTATTTTCAGCTTCGTCTATCTGAAAGGACTGATGTAGCATGATGAAGCAACTGTTTCCAATTCGCCATGTGATGGGTTTCTTAGCCTCTCTTGTCCTTTCTGTGGCTGCACTTGCTGTAATCTACCTTGATCTATCTAATAGTGCGAACATGGCTATCCTGCTTATTACAGCGCTCATTCAGGCTTCCCTGCAGCTCTTCCTGTTCATGCATATTGGGGAATCAGCTGATACCAAGAAAGAACTCTACATCAATATCGCCTATGCCTTATTCGTTGGCTTAGTTACGATCTTTGGTACGCTCTTCATCTTCGTATGGGGCTGGTATGCTTAACTCCATTCAATAACACACAAAAGGACGTCTCCAAAGCCTAAATGGCTCTGGGACGTCCTTTTTTTTCATTTCGCGTTATAATCTAAATTGCGCTAAAGTCTTCTGCAGATCTTCCGCCAGCACCGCTAAATACTGAGCTGATGCGGACATTTCCTCCATAGCAGACAGTTGCTGCTGACTAGCTGCGCTGGTGTCCTGAACACCCACTGCCCCTTTATTGGATATAGCATTGACCTGCACCATTGCTGCCGCCACACCTTGTGACTCTAAGGAGACATGCGCAACCGCCTCTCTAATCTCTTCCGTCTGCAGCGTAGCTTCTTTAATAGAACTTTGAATCTCATGAAACGCTTGAGATACGAGCTGACTTTGAGCTACGCCGATAGAGACTAGCTCAGAGCCGAAAGCCATTGATTCTACTGCTCTTTCAGTTTGCTTTTGAATATGCGTAATAATATCTGTTACTTTCAGTGAACTGTTTCTCGTCGCTTCTGCAAGACCCCGAATTTCTCCAGCAACTACAGCAAAGCCGCGTCCATGTTCTCCAGCTCTCGCTGCTTCGATAGAAGCATTAAGCGCCAGCAGGTTCGTCTGTGTTGCAATTCCGTTAATCGTAGTAATAATTGTATTTATATCCTGAGACAGATGCCCGAGGTTACTAATAATCTCTTGGCTCTGAGTTACGCCGGAGTCGATTTCCTTCATCTGTTCAATGATGTTATCTACAGCGATTACCCCACGATCTGTTGAACCAGAAGCGACTCCCATAAGGTCGGACATTTCAAAACTGCTACTTTCTACGGCCGAAATATTATTGGTCATAGCTTGTATAGACTGAGAGGTACGATCAATGCTTTCCGTCTGTTCATCAAACCCCGCTGCAATCTCTCCTGAAGATTCGGCGATCATTTGCGAAGCCAGCGAGGTCTGCTCCGCACTAGCGCTCATCTCTTGCGATGAGGCTGATAACAATTCTGCACTCTCCGCAATGCCTTGCATCATCTTCCGTAAGCTCTCCAGCATATTGTTAAATGAGCTATTAATTTGGCCGATTTCATCCTTAGCGGTATACGTTGCCGTGACGGTTAAATCTCCATTTTCCGCCCGCTTCATTAAACTTTGCAGTTCCTTAAGAGGTTTCGTAATCAGTCGAATGATTGCAACGCTAAGCACGATACAAATGATCCAAGAGAACGTTATCAACACTATACTTTTAGTCTTCATGCTCTTAGCGGTAGCCGTAGACTCTGAATTATGATCTCCAGCTCCCTTTAGCAGCGAATCGCTTATTCCTTTAAGCATATTGATCATTTTCTCACGAGAATTACTAAACTCACCTGTGAATACTTGAAAGGCCTCTTGACTACCTTTGCTATCCGCAATCTGAATAATACTGTCTCTTTGTGCACGATAGTCTGTTAAGGAGGACTCATATTCCTTTATTTTACTCACTACCGTACTATCTTTGTACTGGACGGTCTTCAACTTGTTCAAAAGATTATTATTTTCCTGCACTTTCTCCGTAATGCTCTCTTTCAGTTGTTTGTTCTTGTTTACATCAACGCTAATCAAGCGCTCCAAGAGAAAAGCTTCAATTGCCCGATTGTTTGTACGCATTTGTCCCACGTAAGAAACAGGCAACAAGTTTTCATTATACGTCTCTGTTGTTTTTTTGGCCATTTTGTCCAAAGTGATAAAGCCAGTTACCCCCACAATGTTCAACATAACTACAGAAAATACCAATAGAATCCCAATTTTAAATTTCACTTTCATATTCTTCATCTGCATTCCGCCTTCTCATGATCTTACTAACTATCTATTTTTATCGGTAAGAAAGGCGAATAGTGTGATGATTTTTAAATAAAATCATGAATAAAATGTCGAAAAAAAGTTTCTCTTGTCAAATAATGCAACGAATGAAAAGAAAAACGGACACTAGATCCGCTAATACTCCGAATCGTAGTGTCCGTCTAACGAATAATCAATCGTACTTATTCACCCAATGAATAGTACCAATATAATATATCACCGTTCTCTAAAATGTAGCTGTCCGCACTGATACTTGGATCAGCATCTCTATTCGTCTTATACTTCCATCCACTGCTAGGTCCGCCATCAAATTCGGACAAACCATTTATAGATTTCACGTATTTACTTCCAGCGTTTCCGGATGATACTACCTTATCGCCCAATTGACTAATCAATAAGCTATAAGCTGTTTCACCTTCTTTTAGCGATACTGTTGTACTGTTCAGAATCGTACCCTTCTTGTTATCCCCAACGACTGAAATGGTAGCCGTAGCTTTATCAGGAGCAATAACATCTGAAGGAATGTTTAGGGACTGAGTATAACGCGCCACACTAGGCACACTATCCTTAACATATCCGGTAACAATGATCGTATAGGTATTCGCTGGTAGACCTTGGTCAAATGCAGCTACCCCCTTAGCATTTGTGATCGCCTTCTGATCACCGATCAAGACCTGCACACCAGCGGCTGGAGAAGTCACTGGATCAGAAGTAAAGGTATCCTTATTCCACACCCATTGTTTCTGAGAAACTGTTACTGTGAAAGCTTCACCCGGCTTCGGCTGTACAGAGGATACAACCGCAGTATCAACAACCTGTGTGGTTTCTCCGGCATAATATACAAGAACACGGTCCGATTCCTGTAATTCAAAAGCATCCATACCCACACTTGGATAGATCCATTCGCCGCTACGCCATACTACGAAGCTCCACCAGCCATCATAAAGGCCTTGAGTAACTCCATGAATGCCCGATACAAAATTACCATACGACGATTTCGTGATATCTACTTTAAAATCATTGGATAACCCCAATTGCTGCAAAGCTTCAAGCGCATTGGAAGCCTTTAAAGTCCCCTCACCGATCAATCCTTGCGGACCCTCCACGGAAAGTGAAGCCGTTACATTCTTAGGAATTACCTTTAGATCTTGCGTATATTTAGCTATCGATGGTGCTTTTCCTTCACGATAGCCTGTTACTGTCAGCTTGTAATCACCTGCCGGAACATTCCCTGAGAATAACGCCTCGCCTTTAGCATTCGTTGTTACGATGCGATTTCCAATTTGGACCTGAACGGCAGAAGCTTTGGCAGTTACCGGGGAGGACGTATTCGTTACAGCGTCCCATTTCCATGTCTTACTAGTCACTACTACAGTAAAAGAATCGCCCTCTTTAGGGCTTGGTTTAGACACCGTTACCGAATCTACAAGTTTAGTATCATCTCCAGCATAATAAACCAGCACCTGATCTGAATCTTTAAGCGCAAAATCACTCATTCCAACATCAGGGTTGATCCATTGAGAGTTACGGGATACGGCATACATCCATCCGTCATAGCCGCCGTAGCTTCCAGCGGAAATGTTTCCAATTCCAGTGACATATGCACCGGAAGGATTCGTGATCGGCAAGTTCGTCTGAAGAGCCAACTTCTCTAGTGCACCAAGCACGTTACTGGCATATCCATATCCCTGTACTAAAGTACTCTTAGGACCCTCTACAGTAACAGGTGCATAGATTAAGGCATTCTGAACGGATGACTTAGAAAAATCGTATAATTTACTGTTACTGTCTTTATAGAGTAGATTGTAAGCTACAAGCGCCTGAAGGCCCTGCTCTGTAGCTAGAATATTACTGCTTCCGTCACGGCTATGCGCGAAGCTTCCGTCAGCTAGACGGTAGCTCAGCAGGTTACCCATCAGATTCACTTTATTCTTGGTATATTCTAATCCACTTGGATCTACACCGAAGGATGTGAGACCTAGAATAGCTTGTGCAGCGCTCTCAGCACTATCTCCGTAACCTCCATGACTATCCTGAGCATTAGATAGCCAAGATACGGCTTGTAGCCCTGCTGTGTAAGCTTCTGGATTACGCTTATGCGCCGCTAGAGCGGTTAAAGCTATCGCTGTCATATCTGGCTCACTCGCGCCTGTCGTTAAGGCAAAGCCACCATCTTGATTTTGCTTGGAGAGAATTTCAGCAATGAGCTTATCCGCAGTCCATTTCGCGTTATATGGAATATTATATTTACCAGAGTCCAGTGCGAGCAAAGCATATACTGGATTATTAAGTGTCTGTCCACTGATTTTGTCATGATTATAGATCTTCTCTATTAAGTTATAGCCAGGTGTTGTTCCGCTTCCAGCAAAGTTGGTAGGATCAGCACCAATTGCTCTTACTGCGAGCACAATTCTCGCATAATCCGTTACGTTCGCGAAATTGCCCTCTGCATCCTTCACCTTTTTCTCAAGAGCTAGACGGTAACCTGCTGGCAGTTTGTATCCCGCTTGAGCCAGTCCAATCGCTTGCCAATCCGACTGCACGCCACCCTTTAAAATAAACTCTGCAGCTGTATAGGTCGCATCCGCAACATTAATTCGCTCCGCCTGAGCAGCTGCATCGTTAGATTCATCTAGTCCGGTGCTAACACCTGCCTCTGCAAAGATGGTTCCTGCCGGAGCAAGGGGTGTTCCTAAAATTGAAATGACCATGAATATGGCCAGTCCAAGTACAAAAAACTTGGAGGTGACTACTTTCTTCATTGTTCAACCTCTTTCTATAAAGGAATGGATACTACATAAAATAAGAGCGCACAACATAAAGACCGCCCCTATAAAGGGCGGTATAACCTTATTTTCATAATCATATCTATTAATACATAGCATGTCTATAGAAAAGCTTTGTTTGAGTAACAAAAAAAGAACAGCAGAACCAAACCTTTCGGCATCGTTCTGCTGATCAGAAATTCCTTTATTCAGCTGTTCCTTCCGGACTTGCCGTTGGCGAAGGTTCAGCACTTGGGTTAACACCCAGTGCATCCTTTGGAGCGGGATCTACAATCAATGTAAATCTTCCCGCCTTGATCATACTTTTCTCTACGATGGTCGCTCCCGGTTCTAAGGTAACCTCCACCTGATAGGATGGCTGTACCCCTTCTGTGACAGCTGTCGCGGATGACCCAACTGTGTTATTATCCGCATCGGCTCCCGGGGTAGGAGACGGCGAGGCATCGGCTCCTGCGTTAGTAGCGTCCGCATCTTCAGCCGGTTCAACAGCAGTGCCTGTGGCATCCGCTGACGGAACTGGACACGTTCCATTGCTAGCAGCGACCTTAAAGGTCTTATCCACCACATTGGATGAAGTCATCAGACTAATCTCCGTCAGATTAAATTGCACACAATCATCTGCTTTAGCAAACGTGAACACCAATATGCTGCTTCCCTTATCTCCTTCGACACTCTGCTCCTTCAAGTATACTGAAGCCGGAGGCAGTTCATTGCCTGCACTCTGAACGGCTGTCGGCTCAGGGCTTGTCCCCGGTAGAGCCGTCTTTGGATCTTCCGGACGCAGCATACTGAATACAATAATTGCGACAATCACCAGAATGCCCGTGATGGAACCGGAAATCAGGAGTCGAAATCGACTGCGGCTGATCCAGCGCGCCAGCGGGGAAGCAAGCTGAGCGCGAGCTTCATTGTACACATTTTGAAGAGCAGGCCGTGCTGTAGCGACATAGCTTTTACGGAACTCACGATTCTTGAAGGCTTCGCGGTCACTGCTCTGGAAATACTTCAGAATCGCCCGGCGATAACCCGGATAAAGCTTTTTATTCGATATCGTAAATAAAGAATTTCCTTGAGACCATGCAAAGAATCGATAGATAACATCCTTATCGGTACCGGCTTTATGCTTTACTAATTCCAGGAGTGCGTCATAATCCAGCGGACCACCCTCGCGCTGACTAGTGTAGTAGAAAGCTAGAGGCAGACGTTCAAAAGGCTCTAGCACTCTAGCTTCCTTCAGTAAACGGCGACCGAGCAGCTGTACATCGTCCAATTCCTTTGGAGATAAGCCTGCAAAAATCTCTTCATTCGGCTTCTCTTCACCAAACCAGCGATACGCAGCGCGGAGTGCATTTTCTTTCTGCTTGCTAATTCTATCTAATGGCGGCTGCCACTCCACAACATTTCCATAACGTAAGAAAACAACCTCAAGTAACTCTTCCTGCGTCATGTCAGTAAGGGATAGGCGGTTCAACAAGAATCTATCAGCAGACGCGGCAAGCTCCAGCATAAGCGAAAGTACTTTAGGAGATACGCCTGTCCCTCTACGTCGATCTTTCTCTGCTTTATCTACAGTGCCATGAATTTCCGCCACCGCAGCAACCGGATCAGTCTCCAGTTGTAGCTTTTCTAGCAAGTAATCCCTTACTGCATCCTGAGCAAAAGGCTGCTCTAACGCAGCTGGTAGAAAACGGCCCCAATGGAGTACAAAATTCAGAATGTCCACAGATTTAGATGCAGCAACTAGTCTTGATTCCATATAAGGCTCTAATAGCTGCTTACGGAAATACGATTCTGACATTACCCGTTGGAAAAAAGCAACACTCAGCTCATCATTACTCTCAATGATACCGTAAGCTTCATTAAGAACATCTTTGCGTCCCGCTTCCACGCTATGAAGCATTCCATTAATGAAATAATCAACGATTCTGGCTTTGTAATTATGATCCTTGAGAATAAAATAATCCTTAAAGCACTCCATAATTGCAGGATCCGGGACATTCCTTTGCCGGACTAAATCAAATTCTCTGTCGAACCGCTCCAAGAAAATATCATTCAGTCGGATTCTGGAATGAATCGCACCCTCAGCTTTAAGATAAGAGAGCAAACCACTCAGCACCGCGCTCTTATTCTCTGTATATAAGTGCTCATTCCCCTGCTCAATCTCATAAAATACGGCTAACTCATTATAGAGAGCGAGCGATAGTTTATGCTCAGGACTTTCTCCACGCAGGATCTGATCGGCAAAACTTACGAAATCGTCGAGATCCCCCGGATTCAGAAGTAACAGCTTCCAAACCAGATCAGCATACGGCTGACGGGACTCGCCAAAATCTACATTTCCCATCCGGCCTGTAACCAAATCGAAGGTGAAGTCCTTCTCGATGCTGCGATCACCGGGACGGAGCGAACCTTTTTCCACAAAACTAAGATGAATATATTTACGGCTTTGCGGTTCATTAGCATAAGTAATGACGCCTAATCTGCGGCGGAATTCATATGGCAGCACGCTATATAAAATTTCTGTAAGCTCCACCGCACGTGCAGACAGCTCCGTGATAGGTACATTTAGAGCGATATAGATTTTTTTCTTACCTGCCACAGAGAGCATCACCGCTTGCAGCAATGCCTTAAATATCCCTTCATCAATCCCTAACAAGCGTAATCCCGCTATAGGATCAGGGCGACGATCTGTACGTATAACTGGAATAGCTGACAGCTCCGGCAAGGTGCCGCCCAGCTCTCCTTCATAGCTTTTTGCGAAATCCGCATGCAGAAAGTCCCCGTAGCTCTGAACAATCTCCTCTGAACGTGAGGCCGGAACTACAAAGTTATGTGCAAAAAAGGCGCTCCGCTGGCCCGTAAAATCCGTCGCTTGATAATGACTTTTTCCAATAACCGTGTCACCATTTTCCGCATGGAACAGATGCAGCGCACTAGGATATGCAGATTCATCCTTTTCTCCACGCGCGGTAAGCTCTGCCGGTGCATCGTAGAGGCAGAAGGGATGTAATGTTTTTTTGATAAAATTATTGTCCAGGCTGTCCGATTTCGCTACTGTATCAAAACCTTCAGTGGAACGAAACAATCCGCGTCGTTCGCGGGTATACATTTGTTGGGCGATCTTAGACCCTGAGAAAACATTCACGGGCCGTCGCTCCCCTCAATATACTTCAGCTTGTGCAGCAGCCAAATAAACGGCTCGTCTACGCGAATCGGGCTTACTACACCCTCAATCTTCTGATTCACAGGATTACTGCCCAACGCAGAAACCGCAAAATAGCCCGTATTCGAGAAGTACACATCCATCGTATCTTTAAAAGGTCTGTCCACCTTACCAATAAATCTGCGAATTTCTCCGTCGATGTTATGGAATTCATCCATATTCAATGTTTTGCGATGGACATAGTTATTGAACACATTACTGTTGGACTTGATGTAATCGCCATCCTCATCCTTTAGCGAATGCAGCATATCACTTTTCGCAAGAACGACTGCTGTTGGAATGTCAGTTTTGCTCTTTTCCTGATAAGCGATAAAATCACCGAACATCGTCAGCACAACATCACGCGGCTCGTCATATTGCGAGACCCATTCGCCCGGGCGATCACCGATGTTAATATGAATTTTCTCACGGATTGAACGGATTTGCAGCGGATCGACCATAAACAGAATACCGGCAGAGTTCTTAATATGCTGACCGTGTAGTCCGAGATAATCCTGATCCACCATGCCCTCACCCGCTACATCAAAGAACACAAGTGTCAGCGGCGGCTTTTCTTCATCCTTAAAAACAAATTGAAAGATAAACGGCTCCTGCATTTTCTCCTTCTGTGTGGAAGCTAGCAGATCCCCACGTTCAAACAGCGGTTCTTCATAGAGCGTACGGAACTTACGGCTAATCTCCGCGTTGAGCGGCATACAAGCGGCATCGAAATGACCAGCTGTCGTATGCTGCAAGGTATGAATCAGCGCGGTCATGTATACCGACTTCCCGACTTGGGAAGCTCCGATAATCGAGATAATGTTACTCGGAACCTTACCTGCAGTCACAGGCAGCTCGTTATGACAGGATGGACATAGCCGTCTGCGTGTGAGCACGCCATAACGATCCGTAAGCCCTGTTAACACATGATCGGTATAATGATGGTATTCTTCCGGAATATCCGCCGGATTAATGATTGCTTCTATGTCATCCACCGTATCAAGCCCAAAGCGCTCACGGTATTTATTCAAGGCATCATCTTCGCCCAGCGCGTAATTCTCATCGTCCTCTCGGCTATGCATAGCCCGGAAGACTACATCCTCCGGAGAGAACTTAGTGAAGCAATACGGACACACAATATCATAAAAAAGCGGCCTTGGCTCCGGCTGATTCTTTTTCATAAAACGGCTAAAAAAAGACATCTACTCATCCTCCCAAAAGTTGTATCTGCGTATCTTGCTATGGACAGGCAATGTCCAACTCTCGCTTGTACGCATAGACTGGTTTTACTCCGGCACCAAATCGTAATAAAGCCCATACTTAGGACCGTCGGTGAAAAAGATGCGTACAAAATCATCCTTACCGATCTCAATCGGCGGGAGTACATTGCGTCCAGGGGCGAAATCCTGTACAAAGGGAAAGAGAATACCATCCTCTTTCCCTGCCGGATGTCCTCCCCGTTTCTTAACATAACAGAGGACATCTCGAGCCACTGGAACTTCTGCCGTAATCGCCATATGTACGGTCTTTTGTTTGCCGAATAATCCTCTTTTTTGTTGAATGGAATAATAGATTCTGGCTTTGCCTGCACTGACCACCATACGGTTCGCACCATCACTTTGCCTCACCAGCAGCGTCTCTCCGTTATCAGCAAGGCGAGCGTATATGGTATAGGAGATTAGGCCGATCTCATCCAATCGATCACGATATCCATTATTTGATTTGTATTCCTCACGAGTATAGAGCTTCATTCCGGCCGGAGGAATATCCCCGGTGCCAATAGAAGCCTCTTCTGCGGAGGTCTTATGGATGTACACCGCCTGCACACCGTCCGGCCAGCGCCATCTCAGCGTACAGAACCGGTCATCCACTTGAGAGGTCACATCCGTTATTACCAGAGCGGAAGTATTATCCTCGGCGTACCTCATTACTGTAAGCCCCCTTCAACTACTAGAATCCTTTGCTGTTCCGATTTCTCCGTCGATCAGGAAAGCTTTCTGACGGTGGAGTAGGCGCTGCATTGTTTCTTCTATTACGGTAAATACGTCCTTCTCCTACCGGAATGACGCCTGTAAATAACGAGATGATTGCAGCCAATATAAGAACAGCTAGAAGGCGAATAAGTCCGTCCGTGAAATGATGTCCGCTAAGTCCAAATTCCAGAATAAGCCCTGCGAACAACCCTGAAATTACGCCGCCAATCCCGAAGCTTTTTGCTAGATGACGGTTATCAAACATAATACCAAGACCGAGTCCAAGTGCAGCACCGATTAGCATCAGCGACAAAATACGAACTGCAGCATAGTATGGACTATCTGCTGTAGCATCACTGCGCACCGTAAGCAATGTTCGATCTCCCAACCGATCATAGATTTGCTGGAATACATCACCCAAAAGAGCCGTATCTGTCACATCATAATAGTGACCGCCCGTTAGTTTCGCAATATCCTGCAGCAACTGGGTACCGGCAGGATCCTGCATCCCCAGGCCAATGGTATTTACGGCAATGCCACGATCTATATAGGTCTGTAATTCTCGTGAGGTGTCGAAATTACTGACTCCGTCCGACAGCAAAATGACCATAGCGCCTTGATTTTTTCTGCCGTCACTGTCTATCTCCTTAAGTGCTTCCGAGATCGCACCACTAATGTTCGTGCCGCCCTCAGTTGGCTTCAGATTATCAATGGACGTTAGCACCTTCTCACGATTCTGCGAATTCGAGAGTGGTGTTAACGGCTGGACGACTACTGCTTCGTGGTTAAAGGTCACCACCGCTACCTGATTATCATTGTCCATTCTCGCAATTAACGCCTTAGCTGCTGAATAACGGCTGTTATCAGGATCACTCTGCGCCATACTGCCAGAGTCATCAATAGCCATTACAACATTCTTAACCGGTTTAGCACCGCCAAAATTCAGCTCATAAACGAATTCTGTTAATGCTCCAACTCCAAGTGCAAGGACAATCATCAGTGGCAGGAGCTTCCAGGAAAGTCCTAGGTAGCGCTGCTTCCATGAGGCTCCGTTCAGCCGTGGCGAGATCATTTCTGCTAGCAGGCAGCCGATGCCGATACCGAGTGCTACTATGGCAAAATAAATGCCTACGAGTAAGATGGAAGGCAGATCGTTGTACCAGCTTAGCAGCCACTCGCCAAAAAGAAAGGCGACCCCGCCGCCGATCAGACTGAAGAAGAGCAGGAGCAGATTGATTTTTCTCTGCATCATTATACTTCCTTTCCGGGAGAAACCTGAATTGTACTCTTATGGTCTTAACATTGTTCGGGGGTTATGTAGCCCAAATTAACGGGCTGCCCGGATGTGTAATTATCCCCCAGATTGCACTTTGTGCAATAGAATGGAATAAAAGAAACATCTATTTCTATTCTATTGCATAATGTGCATTGGAAATAAGGAGAAATGTCCCTCTTCCAGAAATCCGCTTAAATCTAATGTATCAAATACGACAGAACCCTAGTTAAAGGTTATTTCCGTTGATTCTATTGCACAAAGTGCAATAAAGAGGCTCAAAGTGAGGGTACCCACCTATTACGCCATCAGCGCATCTCGGGAAGCTGCTCTTCACTCACCCCATGAAGCTGATAGCCATTCTGAGCATAGGTTTCATAATAAACCTTCCCATTACGGTAATAGAGCAAGTCCTCTAAATGGAAACCACCCATCAGATTTAATTTTTCCACTCCGCTCCTGCGCTGTTCATGCACGAAGCCTAAGCGATAAATGCGAGTCGTCTCATCCACACCAAATGCATAGCGCAGGAATTCAGATGCGCTGTCTCCGAAGAAATATTTTTCCTCATGACGATGCTCTTGCGTGTATTCGAACAGACGAACATTGATCGTCGCGCTATCCTCCAGGTTATGGTACAGACGCTTGAACAGCTCTTCCTTGGATAGAACCTGACGGTTCTCATAAGCAGCCGCAACATTTGCACGTCGCAAAAGCTCTTCTTCGAAAGATAGAGCAAACGGATCTGCCGTTAATATTTCCCGCTGACAAATGGCAATCAAACGCTCCGCTACCGCTACTTTGCCTTGCTCTAACAGCTTAGAAATGCTACCCATGTACTTGTCACTAAAGAATATCCCTGGCCCACGCCGGGTCTCGATCTCTTTCATTACTTCTTCTGTGACAACTCGGTAGTATTCCATCACGTTCTGGCCAGTGGTTTCATTCGTTCGTCCAATGCTGTCCATCACAGTAATACGCAGATCTTCTTGGAGCGTCTCCATAGCTTTCACACGAGCCACACATTCCACGTGAAGCTGCTCAAGCGCAGATTCCAAACGACTGCATAGCGCAAGCTCACTTTCCATACATAATAGCTCATATTTTTTGCCATATACCGCAGAGAATAAGTAATGAATGAAGTTGCGTACCGTTCGTTTGTCAAAAAGCGGCACACGCTGGAACGGTTGGCGCTCCACACTTTCCGCATAAAGATCCTCAAGCTCATCCTGCGCGGAGACAAGTGCTGAACGCAATCCAGTCATATGCTGACGCAAAGCATGCAGCACACTGCCACCCTCATCGCGATCAGCTGTCCACTCCGCAAGCTGATAGAATGTTACTGCTGGTGTAGCTGTTTCCTGTGCCGCCAATAGGGTGCGCCATCCACGAAGTGGATGAATACCTTCTACTCTCCGGTTAGACTCTGCCACAAAATTATTACGGAAATAAGCTTCGCCCCCATCACCGAACAGCTGCTGTTCAGCTTCACGAAGTGACAACTGCTTCAGCTCATTGTAGGACGGACGTCCATGGCTCATTAGCCCTGTCATTTCACTAAGGCCGTCTTTCTCCGGGACTAGCTGCGCCCTATGCTCCCGTAAACGATCAGGATCCAGCCCTAATAGAGATTGACGCTCGCGCATAGTCCATGGACTACCCTCACGCATATCCGCTGCAAGACGCCGGAAGGCGTGATACAGCACGGCCAAGGCAATTTGGACATTAGGCCTTCTTACGCCAGAAAAGCCTGCAGAGGCGTAGCCTTGTCTTCCTGTGCTGCCTCTAATCCCGCTTTTGAAGGTCATATTGTTATACCCGCCGTGTCCGGTTGCCTGATCAGAAGTCGGGCGAACACGATTCTTGAGTAAACTGATATGGGAAATAATCTCGTAGTTATCATCCATGCCGTGAGCAGACATCATTCCGCGCTCATTCTTATCAGAGAGCAGGTACACAAGGTCAAATAATGCAGAAGGACCATGGCCAACTGGAATTGACAGTCCGTCTTCGGTTACAAGCAGCGGCGCATTAAAGGTATAGTCCGTAGCTTGCATTCTGTCCAATTCACGCAGAAAAGCCAGCCCTACCGAGCTGGAATATCCAAAATTATCCCCTTGCTCCCGCTCATTAATTAGAGCGTAGAGATCCGTCTGTACCGACTTAAAAGACTGACTGAGTATTGCACGAGCCAGCAGTGTAATTTCTGGCAACAACACATTAAGCGGGTCATCGACCCGCGTAATGATAGAGAGATGAATCACGTCAAAAGATGAATATAGACGTCCATAATCCGCTATACTGTTGCTCAGCCGCCGGATAACTTTATTCATTTCAGCAAGATAACGTGTATCCTCATGAAACTTGCGGTAAAGCTCATGACGCACCTTGCGCGGATCTGACCCTGCCATATCCGGCAAGGCCATGGCCAGTACCCGGTCTTTTCCTCCTGCATCAGTGCCCCTCTTACTTCTGTCTGTGTCCTCACTCATCGTGCCTGACACAGCATGTAATGCCATAACACCGCCGGCGTTATCCCATTTCCGTTCGCAGCTATCCAGCACCGGACCGATGGCCGGAGCAACCTTGTCGCCTACGAACAGAAACAGGGCTGGGTAATGGATGCTGCTGCGTCCATCCCCTTTACTGCGCTGTGCCTCTTCCTGTACCGCATATTGTTCACCATAGGATAATGCCAGTGTTTTGATCATAGGCCTATTTCAACTTTCTGCGGATGCTGCCGAGTTTGCTAGTCATACTCTTGTAGAAACTATACATCTCATCGCCGCTCTCATACTCTACCCGTTCATACTCCAAGCTGTCGCGTGCTTCAAGGAATGATACATAAAGACCTTCCAGCTTATAGAGCAATGGGGTTACGTCTTCAGCGGCAGTCATTTCACTCGCACGGCGAGCTGCCTTACGCAGCAGAACGCTGCGGCTCTTCTCATCCAGCTCCCGGAAATGACGGTACACGGCATATTCCACGTAGCTACGTTCTTTCATCAAGTTGGCAAACGGCTCCCAAGCTTCCTCTTCTTCATCACGGTCATAAACGTAGAGTGCGCCTTTCTTGATAATGCTGTCCGTGTACAACGCTTCGATGAATTGGTCCATCCACTTGTCTTCGTCCAGATATTGATGGAGCAGCCCTTCAAGCTCCGTTGCTTTTGCAGTCAGCTCAGCATATTTAGCTAGCTCAATACGAACACGAGAAATCAGCTGTGGTGAACGAATTAGATTCTCCTGTGCCATTTCTTTATTGATGCTGCCAAAAATATCTTTAATGCCTTCGCGCTCCAAGCCCTTCTCGCGCAGATTCTTTAGTTCATCAGCCGCCTTCTTCACTTCTCCGAGATTCGGACGCGAAGAATTTAACTGCATATCAAATCCACTCAATAGAGCATCCATATCAAATGGTTTCGTAAACACAACAGAGTATCTGTTGCTTGTGTTCTCGTCTACACCTTTTTCGATGATCACTCCGCTTGCCAACGCCTTTGCAAAGTCTGCACGCACACGTGCGTTATAATCACGTACACGAGAATTGACGTAAGTGTCACCCCATGATTTTTCCGGAATCGGAGAAGGGAGATACGTCCAGTTGTTCTTATCCGTCATCACCAGATGGCGGCCGATCCCTTCCTTATCGAGAATGGTCCGCTCATAGTTCTCTTCAAACACCCGCAGCGGCGTGTAGACGAAGAGTGGCACACCGTTACGTGTGTTAAGCCAGAAAATACGGTTTTTCACTTGGCTTTCTTTGATTGTAAATTGTGATTTGCCAAGCGCATTATTCTGATAATTACGAATCCCTTTCAGGATGCCAGGCGCTTTAACAGGTACGGAAACGAAACCCCATGATGGGAAATGCAAGCTGCCCGAGCTGTTGCTAAGGTGGAAGGTAGGCACAGCCTCTTCGTCCAATTTACCGGCAATAATCCGCTCTACGAACTTATCCAGCGGCTCTTCATGGCCGAATTTCATCACAAGGAAATCTTCCATCGAACGGGTGATCAGATCCCCGAACTTATCGCTAAGGAAATCCGAAATCGAGCGAACGATATCAATCTCCTGTTCCTTAACCCAGCGTCCGGAATGTTTCAGCATTTCACGGGTGAAGTCGCGAATCAGGTCGTCGCCGTCCTTCTGATCCATGATTTTGGAGATCGTCGCCGAAATATCCGGCACGTTAACAATGTTCCAATAATAAGTTTTGTTGCCTTTATAATCTGCTTGCTCTTCACCATTGATAAGGATGTCCCCATTCTTGGCAAAAATCGAGCTAAGCGCACTAAGAATCTCCGTAAACACACCGTAAATCCGGCTATTCTCTTCATTTAAGAGTTCATATAAGTCCTCGTAAAATTGAATCATTTGTTCCGTGCGTTCTACATCGGCATGGAGCCAATATTCATTGATTTTAGCCTCAATATAGGCATTTTTCTTCTTCTCTTTGGATACAAAAGCACTGCGAGCATCGCTCAGCTTCTCATCCGCACTGTCCTGTGCCGTCTCAATATCCCGTGGCAGACGCAGCAAGCTTTCACGTAAAGCCTCAATATAAGACTGAATCAGCTTCAAAATACAGAAGCCCTTCTCGGTGTACAGCAGGCGGGAAACGTAGAACGGACCTTGCTCTGGGTGCAGGAAGATGCGCTCCAGCTCTTCACTGAAACGTCCGACAATTTCACCAGGCAGCTGCTTTTTCGATTTGATATATTCTTCTCGGGCACGAGCCAGGAAGTTCTGCTCCAGCTCTGTATCCATGCTTACCACTTGATTCTTAACTACATTGGCATGATTCAGGCGTTCGCTATTTTCGAAACCTGGTAATGGCTCAGGTACACGGGATTCAAAGGTTTTAATCATGCTGTCGAGATCTATCCCCAGCTTGCGTGCGAATTTCTCAACATCCTCTTGACCAGGCGCCTGCTGGAACATTTTTTCCATTTTATCAAACAAGCGGAAGGCCAGATAAGTCGTCATTTCCTCAATCGGAAGCACGGCAGACGAGGCACCGATAATGTTGTATTCATAGTTAGCTGGATAAGTCTTGTTCATCTGCGCAATATTAGTGCGGATATTACTGATATAGTCATGGATGGCGAATTCTTCACCCGATTGCTTTTCTTCACTTGCCATAAAGTTCGTGATGTTCTCAGCCGTTACGTTCATACAGTAATCATACGCATTCTCAAGCAGCTTACCTTCTGTATTCGTTGCAGAGATCAAATGGCATAGATTAAAAGGCGGCAGCGGAGAATTCACCGTCAAAATATTACCGTATTGCTGCTGGAATCGTTCCCCGCGACTGTCTACATTCATCCAGTAATCCAGCTCTTTTAGCGCCGCATATCCGTTCTTGCGAATATATTCACGCGTATGCTCGCTTAGACTTTTATTAGACAGGTTCACGTCCGGTGTAAATAGGTAACCCAGTGTGTTCACACGGTCAATACCGGCTGATCCATAATCACGTTCAATAATACCGCGTACGATATAGGCAATATCCAAGAACGCTCCACTACCTGTACCGCCTGACAGACCTGTCAAAAGAAAGACCATTAGCTTTTTGTTAGTCCCTACGGACAAGGTCTTAATCTTCTTATCAATCGCACCTACCACCTGATTAATCTTGGTGAATAAGAGTAGACGTCCAGCTTGCCGAACACCAGCGGCACCGTTCATACCATCTGTGATGCTCAGTTCAGGTGACAACCAATCCGTAATGTAGGAGTCAAGAATACTGCGATTCTGCAGCAATCCACCGATTTCGGCATTTGCCAGCAATACAAATTCATTCTGTGGATCAAGTCCAATCCCTTTGTATTTCTTCCCGCGATCCTGTTCATTCGTCTCAAAGGCTAAAAACTCCACATTATCCGGCTTGTCCCGCTTCTTCTTGGATATCGGATCTTCCGGCAGCTTAAAGCGGCGGTTAATCTGATATTTAAGTCGCAGCAGGGCATCAATGCCCGTGCCGCCTAGTCCAATAATCAGGATCGGATTATCAATCGTATCCACCCTGATCTTATCACTGACAATCCCGCCGCCTAGTGATACATCCAATTGCTGTATATGCTCTCTTACTACTGGTTTCATATGCTTTATCCTCCTAAAAGTTTTGCGGAAGCTGTACTTCAGATTTCTTGCAAAACCACTTCTATACTAAATATTCGAGATAAATCGTCTTATCTACCGTGTGCAGGGACACTGAAACGCGGTCACCACTCTTCAGCTCAAGACCACGCGAGGCATCCGCAGCACGTCCGGATCTCTCTACAGTAACACCTTCACCACTGCGTAACAGCAATCGGTCATTCTTAGCTGGTGTGAAAATAATGCTCTCGCTTTCCTTCAGCTCAGGCGCTAATTGCAGCAGCTGATGAAGAGTGAACTTGCCTCTGAAGCCAGCAAGTTTCTTATATTGTGGGTAGGTCTTCTCACCCGTATTGCCGTCTTTAACCTCAATTACCAACTGTCCAACAAAACCACGTGCCGATTTCTTATTCAGCACATACCATGCCGCAGCGGCTGCCAACACCAGAAGAATACCACCAATAATGTAATACAAGGTATTAGACGATGCTTCTTTCAGAGGTTCTTCTTTGCCAGTCCCTGTTGATGGACTAGTAGTAGCTGCGCCACCTGACTTCGCGCTGATCTTCACAGGAGCACTTTCACGATAGAAACTACTTTCCTCTGCACGAACCTTCAGCTCATAGTCATGGCTCTCTTTTACCTCAAAGGTACCCTTAAAAACATCCCCGGAGTTATCCAGTTCGATTTCCTGTACATCACCTGTATCGATATCTGTAGCAAGCAGTACCGCCTTCATATCTTGATACAAATTACTGAGCGTTACCTGAGTACCATTGCTGAACAGGTGAGAGGTAATATCAATTTTATCACCTTTTTTATAGGTTGCTGATGGCAACGCATCGATCTTAAGCTCCAAATCGTAGTTAAAAACTAGATTAATATCAATTTTATCCTTTGGCACACCTTTGACCTGAAGCTTCCAATCTCCTTCTTGCGGTGACAACAGCTTGATCAAGCTATAAGTAGAAGACTTCGACAGCACAACATCCTTGGACGGGATGGCGACAGCATTTCCTGCAGGATCAGTTAGCTTCGCGGTCACAGGCTGTGACGACATAATTGAGATATTGGCTTCCAAAACACTGCCGTTAGGCACGTTGACGGTCACATCCTGATAATCCCCATTTGCAGTGATCGACTGCACAGGCACTACCTTTAGCTTCAGATGGCTAGCAAAAATTTCACTAAGTATTTGCGGAAGATCATCTGCGGAGTCCGTCGAAAATGCTTTACCACCTGTCTCAGTGGACAGATCAGCGAGTTTCTGTTTATTCAGCTTGCCGTCGGCATTAAGCCCAATCGTATAAATGGGATAGCCATTCTTCTTGGCGACCTCCACAGCGGCGTTCAGTTCTTTATCCGATTCGCTTTGCGTCCGGCCTGTTGTTTTGTTGAAATCATTATTGCCATCAGCTAGCATTACAATGATTGGCTCATGATTCGGATCGCTACCATTCTGGAGCACCTTCACAGCTTCTTCTACACCGACAGCAATGTCGGTATAAGCTCCACGGTCCAGTCCATCAATAAAATCCTTCAAATCCTGTTTATCTGCCTCTGAATTAATTTCCAGCAGGGCCTTCTCCCGCTGCACTTTGTCGGTATAGGCAACAATACCTACTTTATCACCTTGAGTAGATAGCATATCTATGAACATTTTCATCGCTTCGCTCGCGACTTTGTTCTTGTCACTAGTCTTCATGGAGTTACTTACATCGATAAGAAGCACTGCATCAATGTGAGATTGCGCCGATGTTGCCGCATAGGCCTGAACAGCTGCAAATGGTGAGGCAGCAAGACATAGCGCCAGCAGTAATGCCGGGAAGATACGTTGAATAAGTGTCTTAGTTGTTCTGTTGCTTTGATATTTACGAAGCATAAATAGGGCTCCTCTTGTGTTATATTAGGCACATATGACAGGTTCAGCACTATCGCTAAAATCTGTAAATAGTATGCCATTATGATATAATTAAACCTTGTAAACTTCAACTTTAGGACCGCCGGACCAAAGTAGCAATGATGCATAGAGTGATCATTCTATGAGCTATCCATACTGCGAGGCGTCTATGAGAAAGGACTGTTCCATGATTTCATACGTCATTCTTGGGATTACGTTCCTAATTGTCGTAATTCAAATTTCCATCTATGCTGCACGCCAACGTAAACCACTAACTCGAGATGATATTAACGACCGCCTACTGGCCGCATTGAACGGAGGCGACAAAGGCCGTGAATAAGAAAAGACCTGTTACCTTTCGCCCTTTCAAGGCTCCTCGTTACGCTTATGACAAGCTTCGTATTTGTCGCCACTGCGGACAATACACCGCTCTCGGTGAAGATCGATGCACCAAATGCGGTAAAGATTCACTTATTACGGTAGAGAAGCAAGCCGCATCCATTGCAGGAAGAAAAATGCATACGCGCCTCCTATTCATCTTACTGCTTACACTAGCCTCCGTCTATTTTGGAAATAGCATAGAGCAGATGATGTTATGTGGTGCCGGAGGAATTCTCCTCGCTGGACTATTGTACTATACGCAGCGAAAAGTACGGCAGAACGAGAATCTTCGTTCTCTTAACGAGCTGCTCGGCCGAGGAATTGGCATCATCAAAGAGGGACTGGAGATCAACCGCCAGGAGGCTGTCTCCGTACTCCGTGAGGACGATGTTCTTGCCTACGAGAAGCTGCGCGAACTCTCCATCCTGCTTCGTGGTGACCGGATCGCACGGCAACGTATCGCCTTGCTGCATGGTTTTTTGCTTCGCAAGGATATGGATTTAGAACTGGAGCAGCTTCTTCTTAAGGATTTCGAGCCGCTACTAGCCGAATATATCGGCGAGATCGCTAAAGTCCGTCCTGATCTGATCAAAGATCGTACACTACGATACGTAAAGAACTATGAAGTAGAAATTCGTCATATGAATAATGGTATGACCATCCTTACGGGAGTTGCCGGAGCTGCAGTAAGAATGAAACGTTATGCCCTGCTCTACTCCAGTATGATCGGCCGATACGTGCAAGATCTGCCTAAAGACCGCTTTATGCGGTTATCCAAACTCATCGCTGCAAATCCCCATGAACCGTGGAATGGCTTGGACCAAAGAGTAGCGGACATTCGTGAAGCCAAATACCGCTGGGACCCGGAAGTTCAATAGG